>JBIODP010000052.1:0-11490 GCA_044445195.1 Burkholderiales bacterium
AGCTCCTGCCGAGCGAAATGGCGGCGCACGCAATCATCGCCACATCCTCCTCGCGCTCGATGCCGGTGATCAGGGAACGGTCGATCTTGATAATATCGAGCGGAAATTTTCGCAGGTAGCCGAGAGACGAATAACCGGTGCCAAAGTCGTCCATTGCCAGGCTGACGCCGAGTTCCTTGAACTCGGTGAGGATGGTCACGACGCGGTCGGTATCGCCAAGGAAAACAGACTCGGTGATTTCCAGTTCGACGCAGGCAGGTGACAAACCGGCTTCGCGCAGCAGTTCGGCGACGTGGGCCGCAAGGTCATCGATGAGGAATAATCGGGCTGAAAGATTTACCGCCACGCGCAACGGCGTCTCGCGCTGGTGATCCCGCTGTTGGTTATTCCATTTTTGCGCCGCGGCGAAGGCACGGCGCAAAATTGCTGTGGTAAGCGGCACAATCAGGCCGGTTTCTTCGGCAATGGGAATGAAATGGTCAGGGCCGATGGCGCCAAATTCCGGGTGGAACCAGCGCGCCAAGGCCTCGATGCCGACGATACGGCAATGGCGGTCGACCTTGGGCTGGTAATAAACATCAAACTCGTCGCGTTCCAACGCAATGCGCATGGCGGCTTCAAGGTTGAGGCGTTCATTGGCAATGCGGTTCAGTTCGCTGGTAAAAAACTGGAAGTTGTTGCGGCCGCGTTCCTTGGCGGCATACATGGCAACGTCGGCATGCTTGAGCAGGCTCTGCGCATCTTTGCCGTCGTCGGGAAACAATGCCACGCCCAAACTGGCGCCGACATGGAACTCGCGGCCGGAAAGCATGATCGGGTTGCCTATTTCCTGCAGTACCCGCTTGAGCAATTCGATTAATGTGCTGGCATGGTAATGGTCGTTCAATAGCAGCACGAATTCATCTCCACCCAGCCGCGCCACGGTATCGGAACTGCGCAGGCAACCGGTAAGGCGCTCGGCGATCTCCTTCAGCAGGCTATCGCCGAAGGAGTGTCCGAGGCTATCGTTGATGAACTTGAAGTTATCAAGATCGATGAAGACCAGTCCAAGATAACAACCCAGCCGTTCGGCGTGGGCGATGCCTTGCTCGATGCGGTCGCCGAGAAGAGTGCGATTGGGCAGTCCTGTCAGCAGATCGTGATTGGCCTGCCGTTGCAGCATTTCGTGGTGGCTTTTTCGTTCGGAGATGTCCTGGACCGTGCCTTCATAGCAGATGAACTCGCCATGCGAACCACGCACGATGTGGGCATTCTCCGATATCCAGATGCGCAAGCCGTCCTGACGATAAACCTCGGATTCGAAATTGAGCACCTCGCCGTGGGCCTCCATGAGCCGCTGAAACTCTTCACGCCGGCTGACATCGACATATAGCCGGTCGCCGCTGCTCGACAGGTCGGCAATCAGCTCCTGTGGCGTGGCGTAGCCGTAAATTTTGGCAAGCGCCGGGTTGGCGGCTTGGTATTGCCCGGTTTTGGTGGTCTGGAAGATGCCCTCGGAAGCATGCTCGAAAATGTTGCGGTAGCGCGATTCCGCCTGTTCCAGCGCGTCAAGCGTCTGCCGCTGCGCCGTAATGTCCTCAATGAAGCCTTCAATCACTAATTCGCCATGCTCGTCGAGCACGGAAATTCCGCGTTCGATAACCCACTTTCTCTGCCCCGACTTGGTCTTGATCCGGTACGTGGCAGCAAACCGCTGTTGTCTGCGCTCCGCAGCGTTGATGCATTCCCTGACCCGCGCCCGGTCATCCACACAAACGATCTTTTCCCATGAAATACCGATGCTCTCGACGAGCTCGACGGGGGTATAACCGGTCAGCTCCAGGCATCCCTGGCTGACGAAGATCATTTTCCAGTCGGCATCGTTCAGGCAGCGGTAGGCCATGCCTTCCAGATTGTTCACCAGTGTATCGAGCACGCGCGAACGGTCGAAGACCTCAGTGCTGATGAGATTGGTGCGTCGCAGGTACCTTGGTTGAGTGGACATGTTGACCGATGGCAATGAAGGATGCTTCATGCATACAAGCAATATTCATGCCGCCCTGCACTCGTCCGGCATCCCGTCATTTTTGCGGGGTTGCGCGCCCCACAGTGATGCAATGCCCAACATTTGCTCATCCCAACAGTGCATAAATATTGAGCAAAATTGCCACGAAATCGCCAATAAGCCGGCCCAAGTCAGTTTTCTATCGCATTTTTAAGCCAGGTCAAATCCGTGCCATCGATAGCAATCACGTCGAAGCGGCACGCCGGCGGCATCTTGTAACGCTGCAGATAGACCTGCGCAGCGATGATCAGGCGCCTTTGCTTGGCTGTGGTGACACTGGCGGCCGCTCCGCCATGACGCGAATCCGCACGCCTTCTGACTTCAACAAACACCAGTGCGCTGCGTTCTTGCATGACCAGATCGATCTCACCGCCCTTGCAACGGAAATTGCGTTCGCGCAAACTCAAGCCGTGCGCCTGAAGATGCGCCAAAGCCACGTCCTCCCCCTCCTGTCCGGCAATTTGCCGGTCGGTGCGGCGCTTGAATACATTGAGCAAACCCATGTCAAAGTCCATCCGCAGTTGTCGCAGTTGTCGCAGTTGTCGCAGTTGTATTTCCCGGCGTTGACAGGCACAATCCGCTGAGGACAGCTCCCCGCAACAACATTTTCGCACTCACGCGCACGCCATAATAATGACCCACCCCATGCCTAGTCAGCCCGCCATCGCGCCTCTCATGGCGGAAGTAGCGTTGCAAGCCTATCCGGTTGCCACATTATATGTGGTAGCGACTCCCATCGGGAATATAGGCGATATCAGCCTGCGCGCCCTTCATGTCCTTTCCATCGCCGATGCGGTAGCCTGCGAAGACACCCGCAATACTGCTCACCTGCTGACACGTTACGGCTTGTCGAAAAACCTGATTGCCGCACACCAGCATAACGAGCGCGAAGCAGCGGATAAATTAATTGCGCGGCTGCGTGCCGGCGAGCGCATCGCGCTGGTCTCCGACGCCGGCACGCCCGGCGTATCCGATCCGGGCGCCCGCATCGTCGACGCCGTGCGCAACGCCGGACTACGCGTGATGCCGTTGCCCGGCGCATCGGCGGCGATTAGCGCGCTGTCGGCCTCCGGTTTGCTGCACGAACAGTTCTTTTTTGTCGGCTTTTTACCGGCCAGAAGCAGGCAAAGGGAAGCCGTCTTGTCAAGTCTGCTTAAAGCGCCGGCCACCTTGGTGTTTTACGAAGCGCCGCATCGCATCGACGAAACCGTCACGGCGTTGATAGAAGCCTTCGAGCCGACGCGAACGATCGTATTCGCCCGCGAGTTGACCAAACTGTTTGAGGAAATCCATCGGTGCGCGCTGGCCGATGCTGCCGCCTGGCTTGCGGCGGATGCGCATCGTCAAAAGGGCGAGTACGTCATTCTGCTGGAAGGCGCGCCGAATGCCACCCATGCCGGCATGGCGGAAGCGGAACGCATACTGTCGATCCTGCTAGGCGCCTGTTCAGTCAAGCAAGCCGCCGCCCTGGCTGCGCAAATCACCGGGCAAAAAAAGAATGCCCTGTATGAGTTGGCCTTGCAAATGCAACAGCAACCCTGAGCCGGACCAGCCGGCATCGCGCAACCCGTCAGCGCTGCACAACCAGCGGCTTGCTTTCGCTGATCGCCTGCACTTTCTCGGCCGCAAGCGCGGCCTCGGCCCGGGTCGCAAACGGCCCGCAGTGCAAACGGTAAAACAACCCGACAAACGTGATTTCAAGCGGCGGCAACGCGCTATCCCACGTTTGCATCAACCGCGCACGCGCCGCTTCGGCATGGTCAATGGCGGCAAATGCCCCAAGCTGCAAATCCCAATTGCCGGTTACAGGCCCACTGCTATCGAGCGCGGCCGGTGCTGCAAGCCCAGCCCCGTCAACAGGATGAGCCGCCGTTGCCGTTGGCGCAGCAATCGGCGCAGCCGCAACCTGCGAAGCCTGCTCCGGTTGCCTGGCGTCGTTAATCCGCGCAATTTCCTCCGGCAAAAGCCGTTCAATTTCCAATTCACTGCTGCCTTTGCCGAGATAACCGAGCTTCAGCGCCGCCGCATACGATAAATCGATAATGCGATCAGAATGAAATGGGCCGCGGTCGTTGATCCGCACGATGACCTGAACCCCATTACTCAAATTGGTGACTCGCGCATACGAAGGTATAGGCAAAATCGGATGGGCAGCGGTTACTTTGTACATATCATACGGTTCACCGGACGAGGTTTTCTGGCCGTGAAACTTCTTGCCGTACCAACTGCCAATGCCACGCTCCTTGTAAGGCTGCTGATCGATCAAAGGCGTATAGGTTTTTCCGAATACCGCGTAGGGTTTGTTGCCGGTCAGCGAATAGGGCTCGATCTTCGGTATGACATCCGGCAAATCCAGCAGCCCATCGGGCGGATTATCGCCGGGACCGTCATCCTGATAATAGCCGCCGCGGCCGGAACCGGCGGGCGGCAGCACCGGCAAGCGCGCTGCATAATCTGTGCGATGGGAACTGTTATTTGACCCGCTACCGGAATTGGCTGGATTGCCGGATGGCGCGCCAGCGGAGGAAATCGGCGCTTTCGGCACACTGCTGCAGCCGGCCAGCGCCAGCATGACCGCAGGAAGAAGGAAGCGCCCCCACAGCCGGGTTACTGCGGTTGAAAACGTGAAAGTGGGCGCGTTTCTAATCATTTCATCGTCATTTTTCTGCAGAGCTAACTTTGCACCAGTTTCCGGTTTTTTTGTATGCTCATCAGTATCCCCGCGCCCAGTCCCAGCGTCAACAGCGAGGTTCCGCCGTAGCTCATGAACGGCAACGGCACGCCGACCACCGGCAGAATACCGCTGACCATGCCCATGTTAACGAACGCATAGGTAAAAAAGGTCATGGTAATTGCCCCCGCCAGCAAACGCGTAAAAAGAGTCGGCGCATTGGCGGCAATAATAAGACCGCGTCCAATCAACGACAGGTACAACAACATTAATACAATATTACCGATCAATCCAAATTCTTCTGAAAATACCGCAAATATGAAATCGGTAGTGCGTTCGGGGATAAATTCCAGATGCGCTTGCGTACCCTGCAACCACCCCTTGCCGGTGATGCCACCCGAGCCGACAGCAATCGTCGACTGAATAATATGAAAACCTTTGCCGAGCGGGTCGGAACTTGGATCGATCAGCATCATTATCCGCTCGCGTTGGTAATTATGCAGCATTGACCATACCACCGGCAAACTGCCGCCTACCGCAAAAATCAGGCCAATCAATACTTTCCAGGATAATCCAGCCAAAAAGATGATATAAAAGCCGGCGGCCAACACCAGCAATGCGGTGCCCAGATCCGGTTGTTTGGCGATCAAGCCAACCGGTATTGCCAACAACAGGCCCGCTATCAGAAATTCGCGCCAACGGATCAAGCCTTCACGCTGCTGAAAGAACCACGCCAGCATCAGGGGCATCGCGATCTTCATGATTTCAGAAGGCTGAAAATTAACCACTCCGAGATTCAGCCAGCGGCGCGCCCCCAGCTTCACCGTGCCGGCCACCGCCACCGCAATCAGCAGGACGATGCCCACCGCGTAAATCGGCACGGCAAGGCGCATCAGGGTTTGCGGCGGTATGTTGGCAGCAAGCCACATGACCACCAATGCCACCAGCAGATTGCGCAGTTGATTCTCGACTATCCCCGGGAGATCGATGCCCGCTGAATATAGCGTGACCAACCCGACCAATACCAGCAGCAGCATGATCAAGGAAAACGGTCCATCGAATACGGCGAGACGCTGTTTGACCATCGGCCAAATCGGCCGTCTTTCGGACAGGCTCATCAGTCTTTACTCCCTTCCGTTACCATTCCCGGTTTCGGACCGCCGGCCGACTCTTGCTCGGCTTTCAAAGCGGCTGCGGAATCGATATCGACGACGTCGTCTTTCACAGCCGGCGGCTTGCTCTTGTCGCCCGGCCGTTTGCCGAGCAAATAGTAGTCCAGCGCCTGGCGCACGATCGGCGCGGCAGCGGTCGCGCCCCAGCCGCCGTTTTCGACCACGATTGCCAATGCAATGCGCGGCTTGTCTACCGGGGCAAAGGCAATATACAAGGCGTTGTCCCGCAAGCGCTCAGAGATTCTCCTGGCATCGTATTTTTCATTTTTCTTGATGCCGACTACTTGGGCGGTCCCCGTCTTGCCGGCAGATTCATAGCCGGCATTGAGAAATACCCTTGCCGAAGTCCCTTGCGGGTCGCCGGCAACCCCGGCCATCGCGTGCTTGATAAAGTCGATATTTTGCTGCTGGAGATTAATGCTCAAACTTTCCCTGGTCACCGTCGGCAACCGCTCGCGGCTGACGCCATTCTCAATGCTCTTGACCAAATGCGGTTTCATCACGATGCCGTTATTGGCGAGCGTGGCAACCGCATGCGCCAATTGCAGCGGCGTGAACGAGTTGTATCCCTGTCCGATCCCAAGCGAAATTGTCTCGCCAGCATACCATTTCTGCTGCGCCGGCGTCTTGTAGGTTTCGCGCTTCCAGGCTGTCGACGGCAACAGGCCGTGTCTTTCATTGTCCAGATCGATGCCGGTCAATTGACCGAAACCGAAGGGTTTCATGAAATCATGGATCGCGTCTACCCCAAGGTCGTTTGCCAGCATGTAGTAGTAAGTGTCGCAAGAAAGCACAATCGACTTGTACATGTCGATCATGCCATGCCCGCCCTTTTTGTCGTCGTTAAAGCGATGATTGCCGAACATGAAATACCCCGGGTCGGCGATCGTCATGCCCGGCGTGCGCTTGCCGAGTTCCAGCGCGGCCAGCGCCATGAACGGCTTATAGGTCGAGCCGGGCGAATAAGTGCCGCTAAGCGGTCGATTCACTAAAGGCTTATCGGGCGAATTATTCAACTCGTCCCAACTTTGCTGGTCGATGCCCTCGACAAATAAATTGGGATCGTAAGTCGGTTTGGAAACGTAAGCAAGCACATCGCCGGTTGCGGGCTCGATTGCCACCAGCGCGCCGCGCCGGTCTCCAAACGCCTCTTCGATAATTTTTTGCAACTCGATATCGATCGACAGAATCAGATTGTTGCCGGGATTAGCCGAACTGCGCGATAGCGTGCGCACGGCGCGGCCGCCGGCGGATATCTCGACTTCTTCGTTCCCGGTGACGCCGTGCAACTCCTTCTCGTAACTTTTTTCCAACCCTTCTTTGCCGATATATTCGGTCCCGCTATAATTTGCGGAATCGTCCATCGCATCGATTTTTTCCGCATCCTTTTGGCTGACGCGTCCGATGTAGCCGATCACGTGCGATGCGACCGTACCCAGCGGATATTGGCGAAACAGGCGCGCCTGTATTTCGACCCCCGGAAACCGATACCGCTGCACGGTAAAACGCGCCACTTCCGCATCGCTTAAACGGGTGCGGATAGGGGTGCTTTCAAAATTTTTCGATTCTTCCAGCAGTTTTTTAAAATGCTTGCGATCCTTGCTTTGGATATCGACCACTTCAGCCAGGGCATCGATCACCTTGTCCAACTCGCCGTCGATCTTGGAAGGGGTAATTTCCAGCGTATACGCAGAAAAATTGCGCGCCAGCACCACCCCGTTCCGATCCACGATCAGCCCCCTGTTAGGCACCAGCGGCATGATTGAGATACGGTTGTCTTCGGCCTGCGCCGCATAGTTTTTGTATTCAACCACCTGCAGCCAGATGAAGCGCGACAACAGCAACGCAAAGCAGATGAATACAAATCCCCCCACCACCGAAAGTCTCCGGCGGAAGAAATGCAATTCGCGTTCAGTGTTCTTAAACTCAGTCATTTTTCTGCAGACGCCAACATGCGGGGGAAACTAGATAGGACGAGTTTCATCGCGATCAACCGCGCGGCGCTGCGGCGCCAACAGCAGCCAGGTTGCTACCGGCCACAGCGCGGCAGCGACAAAACTGTCGATAAAATACAGCCAACCGGGAAACTTTCCGCTCACCAGTACCCGAACCACTAATTGCACCGCCTGCGCAAATAACAGCAAGGGCAATACATGCAGCGTCTGCATGCCGATAGGGAACCACAATACGCGCCGGTGTATGGTAATCGCGAAATAGGATAGCAAGGTATAAGCCAGCGCATTTTCGCCAAGCAGGGTAGCATTGTGCACGTCCATCAGCAGCCCCATGAAAAATGCAACGCCGATGCCGACCCGCCGCGGCTGGTGAATACTCCAGAATACCAGCGCCAGCGCGACGAAATCGGGAACGCCGATCAAATGCCCCCATGGCAGTAAATTAAGCAGGAAAGCGCAGGCCAGGCTGGCCGCTATAAAAACCGGGCTGACCGGGAGCAGGATGTAATGCGGGCTGTTCATCGTGCCGTGGCCTTGAGGTTGGACCGTTTGGCCACAGGCGAGAGCGGCGGAGAAGTGGGCAGTGAAGTGGGCAGTGAAGCGGGCAGAGATGCAGGCACAGATACGCCTGTAGCGGCGGTTCCGCTGCCCGGCGCTTTTGTCGCGTCGGCGCGCCGCTTGCTAAATTTATCCTTTTTGTCTTTCGGCTCCTCGGGGGCCGAACGCGGCGCCTTCGAGTCGACCAGCAAAATGATCAGTTGCCGGTTGCGGTCGATGCCCGCTACCGGCTGGCAGGCGATGTGCGCAAAAGCGTCGTTCGACTTGTTTTCCACTTGAAGCACTTGCGCTACCGCCAGTCCGGGCGGATACACGCCATCGATGCCCGACGTAACCAGCATATCGCCTTTCCTGACATCTGCATTGGTAGCCATGAACCGCAAATCGAGCACGCCCGACTGCCCGCGGCCATAGGCCACGCTACGCAATCCGCTACGCACCACTTGCACCGGGATCGCCTGATCCTTGTCGGTCAATAACGTGGCTTCCGAAGTGTACGGAAACACCCGGGTAATCTGGCCGACCACACCGATATCGTCGATAACCGGCTGTCCCAGCGCAACGCCGTTCTGCGAACCGCGGTCCAGCACGATCTTGCGCGTAAAGGCATCGCGGGCATCGTACAAAATTTCGCTTACCAGAAATTTCGCCGTCAAGCGCGCGCTGGCACTCAGCAATTTGCGCAGTTGGGCATTCTCCGCAAACAACTGTTGCGCCTGCTGCAGCAGTTGCGCATTGGCGGACTGCTGGCGCATCAAATTTCTGTTTTCCTGCTCCGCCGAGGACAGCGAGGTAAAGTAATCGCCGACACGGTACGCTGCATCGCGCGGCGCCAGGGCAGCCATCTGCAGCGGATAGAGCGCAACGCCAACCAGCTGACGGATCATGGCCAGCGACTGGGCACGCGAATCCGCAACCAGCAGTGCAATGGCAATGAGGGAGAAAACCACCACTTTGGCGCGTGCCGAAGCACCTTGCTTGAACAGTGGCGGTGGACTATATTCCATTAGAGCCCGATAGACCTGCTAAATCCAATTTGCACGCCGAACCCGATTACATCGATCCTGCGTGCCACACATTGCGATACGCTATTCGTAGGAAAACAGCGAACCCAGTTTGTCCATGCGTTCCAGCGCCATGCCCGAACCGCGAACCACGCAGGTCAGCGGGTCTTCCGCGACAATCACCGGCAGGCCGGTCTCTTCCATCAACAAGCGGTCGAGATCGCGCAACAATGCGCCACCGCCTGTCAGCATCATTCCTTTTTCAGCGATATCCGCGCCCAACTCCGGCGGGGTTTGCTCAAGCGCGTTCTTGACTGCCGACACAATATTATTGAGCGGGTCGGTCAGCGCTTCCAGGATTTCATTGCTGGAAATCGTAAATGAACGCGGAATGCCTTCCGACAGGTTGCGTCCCTTGACTTCCATTTCCTTAACCTCGGAACCCGGAAAAGCGGACCCGATCTCCTTCTTGATC
Source organism: Burkholderiales bacterium (assembly GCA_044445195.1). Lineage (GTDB taxonomy): Bacteria > Pseudomonadota > Gammaproteobacteria > Burkholderiales > Burkholderiaceae_D > PKWO01. Next base: position 9,880 of record JBIODP010000052.1, read on the forward strand.
GCTTCAGCGGTTTGCTCGCCGATCAGCATGCCGTAGTTGCGGCGGATATAGTTGACGATGGCTTCATCGAACTTGTCGCCGCCCACCCGCACCGAACCCTTATATACCATGCCGCCCAGCGAAATGATGCCGACTTCGGTGGTGCCGCCACCAATGTCGACTACCATTGAACCGGTCGCTTCCGACACCGGCAAGCCGGCGCCGAACGCTGCCGCCATCGGCTCTTCAATCAAAAATACCTGCGACGCGCCGGCCCCAAGCGCCGATTCGCGAATGGCGCGGCGTTCCACCTGAGTCGAGCCGCAGGGCACGCAAATGATGATGCGCGGCGATGGCTTGAACAACTTGGTGTCATGCACCATGCGAATAAATTGCTTGAGCATTTGCTCGGTCACGGTGAAATCGGCAATCACGCCGTCTTTCATCGGGCGAATCGCCTCGATGTTGCCCGGAACCTTGCCCAGCATTTGCTTGGCTTCCTTGCCGACCGCCTGAATGGTCTTTTTGCCGTTCGGCCCGCCTTGCTGGCGGATCGCCACCACCGACGGTTCATCCAGTACTATGCCCAAGCCGCGCACATAAATCAGCGTATTAGCCGTACCCAGATCAATCGCCAAATCGTTCGAAAAATAACTACGTAAGAATCCAAACATTAATTGTCCCGATGCGCAACAAAATTGTGCGCTTTAGCCTGTTAGGGGTTATATTGAGCCGGCGGCTGCACAATATCGGCGCCAGCGCGGCATTAACTTGCTATTCTACCTTATAATTTACTTAAATTTGGTCGGCAGAAAACCCAAAAATCCCTGCGGAATCCGCTATTTTGACTAGATATTGTCAGGGTTAGCACGCTTTTTGTTCCGCTTTTTGCCCCGCTTTTTGCCCATTTATAAACGCTAGCGTGCGCGCTTGTCCGCGCCTTCTCATCATGTCGCTTACTCTTTCCAATGTTGAAACTCTTGCCAAACTGGCACAAATCAAACTTGACGACGAGCAAAAGAAAAAAACCCTGGCCCAGTTGAACGGCATTTTTGCCTTGGTTGAACAGATGCGCGCAGTCGATACCAGCGGTATCGAGCCTCTCAATCACCCGATCGACGCCTTTCAGCAGGGCATGGCGTTACGCCTGCGCGACGATGCAGTGACCGAGCCGAACCGCCGCGACGATTATCAAAAAATCGCCCCGGCAATACAAGACGGCCTATATCTGGTTCCCCAAGTCATCGAATAATACTGAAAGCCACGTCACCCCACGCAACCGTCATGCATACCAAAACACTAAAAGAATTATCGGCATTGCTGCACGCCAAAAAAATTTCCGCCGTCGAATTGGCCTCGTTGTTCTTGCACCGCATCGCGCGGTGCGACCTGAATGCTTTCCTGCATGTCGATGAATCGCTGACGTTGAAACAAGCGGTGCAGGCCGATAAAAGGATTGCGCAAAATGACGTCACGCCCCTGACCGGGATTCCGATTGCGCACAAGGATATTTTTGTCACCCGAAACTGGCGCTCTACCGCCGGCTCGAAGATGCTTGAAAATTACGTCAGCCCATTTGACGCCGCGGTAGTTGAAAAGTTCAATGACGCCGGCATGGTCACGCTGGGCAAG
>JBIODP010000053.1:0-11386 GCA_044445195.1 Burkholderiales bacterium
GCAGTGCTGGACGAGGGCGAAGGGCTCGTCATTGGCGCCATTAAAGCCCATCGTTTGCAAAAAGTGCGAGAAAGCTTGCCGGCGTTGCGGCATCGTAAATTGTGAAACATGCCTGCAGTCCGGATTGCCGCAAGCAAGATGCTCTACAATCCGTTATTCTATTCAATAAACTTCAATGTGCGTGCTTGTTTTGCGCCAGACTACCACCATGAAACCATTTGAACCGAATCTTCAGTCTCTAGCTATCGCTCGCGAGGTCTTGCTTACGCCCTTCGGTTTGGACGAGGCAAAACTGATCCGCGCCCTCGGGTCGATGTTTACGCACCGGGTTGATTACGCCGATCTGTATTTCCAATTTACCAAGAGCGAAGGTTGGAGCCTGGAAGAAGGGATTGTCAAAACAGGCAGTTTTTCAATCGATCAGGGAGTGGGCGTGCGCGCGATTTCCGGCGACAAGACCGCATTTTCCTATTCGGACGAAATTTCCGAGCGCGCGTTGCATGAAGCCGCTACTGCTACGCGCACCATTGCGCGCCAGGGCGCAGGAAAAGTCAAGGTGGCATCGACTATTCAAGTATTGGGCGGGCGCTCGCTGTATTTGCCGCATGATCCACTGGATTCGCTGGATGCCGCTGAAAAAGTAAAATTGCTGGAGCGTGTCGAACGTATTGCGCGCGCCAAAGATCCACGCGTGGTTCAGGTGATGGCCGGCCTTGCCGGTGAATACGACGTGGTGTTGGTGGTGCGTAGCGATGGTGTGATTGCTGCCGATATCCGGCCTTTGGTGCGTGTGTCCGTTACCGTGATTGCGGAACAGAACGGCCGCCGGGAGATGGGTTCCAGCGGAGGAGGCGGACGCTACGACTACACTTATTTCAGCGATGCCGTTTTGGAAAAATATGCGGACGAAGCGGTGGCCTCGGCCCTTGTAAATCTGGATGCGCGGCCTGCTCCGGCCGGGCCCATGACGGTCGTGCTGGGCCCTGGTTGGCCCGGCGTCCTGTTGCACGAGGCGATCGGGCATGGACTGGAAGGCGATTTCAATCGCAAGGGTTCCAGCACGTTTGCAGGGCGGATAGGCGAACGCGTCGCCGCGAAGGGCGTGACCGTGGTGGACGACGGCACGATTACGGACAGGCGCGGCTCGCTGAACATCGACGATGAAGGCAATCCGACGCAATGCACGACGCTGATTGAAGACGGCATCCTGAAAGGATATATTCAGGACACCATGAATGCGCGTCTGATGAAGATGCCCGTCACCGGCAATGCGCGGCGCGAATCGTTCGCGCATCTGCCTATGCCGCGCATGACCAACACTTATATGCTGGGCGGCGACAAGGATCCGGCAGAAATTCTCGCGTCGGTCAAGAGCGGTTTATACGCAGTTAACTTCGGCGGCGGTCAGGTCGATATTACCAGCGGAAAATTTGTGTTCTCTGCCAGTGAAGCGTATAAGATTGAAAACGGCAAGGTGACTTACCCGGTCAAAGGCGCCACCTTGATCGGTAATGGACCGGACGTATTGCACCGGGTATCGATGATAGGCAACGATATGCGCCTCGATTCAGGCGTAGGCGTATGCGGCAAGGAAGGGCAGAGCGTGCCGGTCGGCGTCGGACAGCCGACCTTGCGCATAGACGGCGTGACGGTGGGCGGAACTGCTTAGCGTCCCGGTTATCAATCATTTGTGGCGGAAGCCTGTCGGAGCGGATAGTCAATGCAAAACAATGGCGTATAATTAATAATTGATATATTCGCTGGGAAAATACGCAAATTGAGATAGAAACCGCCGGCGAAGGCGGTTTTTTCGTTAGATACCTTGATGATTTACTGGAGAAAACATGCCGCGCACCGATGATCTGCGGATCAGAGAATTGAAAGAATTGACGCCGCCGTCGCACCTGATTCGCGAATTTCCCTGTTCGGAAAAAGCAGCGGATACGGCCGCCAATGCGCGCATTGCATTACATCGTATTTTGCACGGTCAGGACGACCGGCTGATGGTGGTGATAGGTCCTTGTTCGATACACGACCCCAAAGCGGCGATGGAATACGCAACCCGCCTGGTCAAGGAACGCGAGCGGTTTCTGGGGGAACTGGAAATTGTGATGCGCGTCTACTTTGAAAAACCGCGTACCACGGTTGGTTGGAAAGGTCTCATCAATGATCCGTATATGGATAACAGTTTCCGCATCAATGACGGTTTGCGTCTAGCGCGTGAATTACTGCTCAATATTAATGAGCTGGGCTTACCTGCCGGTACCGAGTTCCTGGACGTGATCAGCCCGCAGTATATTGCCGATTTAATCAGTTGGGGAGCCATCGGCGCACGCACTACCGAGTCTCAGGTGCATCGGGAGCTGGCATCCGGGCTGTCGAGTCCGGTCGGATTCAAGAACGGCACCGACGGCAACGTCAAGATCGCGGTCGATGCGATCAAGGCGGCTTCGCAACCTCACCATTTTTTATCGGTCACTAAGGGTGGCCATTCGGCTATCGTATCAACCAACGGCAACGAAGACTGTCACATTATTTTGCGTGGTGGAAAGACGCCTAATTATGATGTGGCCAGCGTCGATGCCGCGTGCAAGGTAATCGCAGCCAACGGGCTGGCATCGCGCTTGATGATAGATGCTTCGCATGCCAACAGTTCAAAAAATCCGGAAAACCAGATACCTGTCTGCGCCGATATCGGAAAACAAATCGCGATGGGCGATACCCGGATTATCGGCGTAATGATTGAATCGAACCTGCTTGCCGGCCGTCAGGATTTAATTCCCGGCAAGGAACTGGCATATGGTCAGTCCGTCACCGACGGTTGCATAAGCTGGGACGCAAGCGTCGATGTGCTGGCGGGCTTGGCTGAAGCCGTCAAGCAACGCCGGCTTGTCAGTAACCCTGACGCATAGCGAGCAAAGTGAGCAGCGGCTCGGTCAGTCGCGGAAATTATTGAATTCCAGAGGCAAGTCGGACACTTCCTTGCGCAATAAGGCCATCGCAGCTTGCAGATCGTCGCGTTTGGCGCCGGTAATGCGCACTGCCTCGCCTTGTATGCTGGCTTGCACTTTCATTTTGCTGTCCTTGACGATGCGGACAATTTTCTTGGCCGCATCCGATTCGATGCCGTTCTTTATCTTGATTACCTGCTTGACCTTGTCGCCGCCGATTTTTTCAACCTTGCCGATATCCAGAAAACGCACATCGACATTGCGCTTGACCAGTTTGGCAGTTAGCACGTCGCGCGCCTGGGTCAGTTGAAAATCGGAGTCGGCAAATACGGTCAGCTCGCGCTCCTTTTGTTCGATACGGGCATCGCTGCCTTTAAAATCGAAACGTGTGGAAATTTCCTTGTTTGCCTGATCATTGGCATTTTTTACTTCTACGATGTTGGCTTCAGAAACGACGTCGAAAGAGGGCATGGCTTATTTCCTGTTGGTTGTTGCAGCGTGCAGGCGATCGCGGTGCAATGCGATCGTTCGCGGTGCGGTAACTGGAATTTTACTCCAGAAATCACGGCTAACAGCTTTGCCTATAAGAGTTATATAATCGCCCGGCTATGAGCGTTCATCTTCCGATTCGGCAAAATATTTCGTTGCGCAACCACAACACCTTTGGGGTGGAGGCCATGGCGCAGGCCTATCTGGCGGTTACCGATCCATCCATGCTGCAGGCGGTCTGGAGCGACGCAGCACTTTGTAGTTTGCCGCGGCTGGTGCTGGGAGGGGGTAGCAACATTTTGCTGACGTCGGATTTCCCCGGTTTGGTGTTGCACATGGAACTCCGGGGAATAGAGATCGTGCGGCAAGATAGGCAAGTAACGTATATTCGCGTTGCGGCAGGCGAAAGCTGGCACGGATTGGTATTATGGACGCTGGCGCACAGTTTGGGAGGCCTGGAAAATCTATCATTGATACCTGGCAGCGTTGGCGCTGCACCGATACAGAATATCGGCGCCTACGGTGCTGAGGTCAAGGATTATATCGACTCGGTTACGGCATTCGATTTCAACACCGGTAATATTTTTACGCTTGGGTGCAGCGAGTGCGAGTTTGCTTATCGCGACAGCATATTCAAGCATCGTTTGCGTCATGCGGTCATTCTTGAACTTACCTTCGCACTGCCGAGAGAATGGCAACCGAATACGCACTATGCCGAACTTGCGCAGGAATTGCTCGCGCGCGAAGTTCCGCCGACCGCACAGCATATCAGCGATGCGGTTATTGCGATTCGCCAACGGAAGCTGCCGGACCCGGCGGTTGTCGGCAATGCGGGAAGTTTTTTCAAGAATCCACTAGTGCCGGCAGCGCAGCGCAACGCATTGCTGCAGCAACATGCAAAACTGGTCAGCTATGCTCAGCCGGATGGCTCTTTTAAGCTGGCTGCCGGATGGTTGATCGACCAGTGCGGCTGGAAAGGGCGGTGCGCCGGCGCTGCCGGCGTATATGAAAAGCAGGCGCTGGTTCTGGTCAATCGCGGTGGCGCCAGCGGTCTCGAGATATTGCAATTGGCGAACACGATACAGGCTGACGTATTTTCCCGATTCGGCGTTACACTCGACGTTGAACCGGTCCTGGTTTAACGACTGGTATCAGTTATTTCCGACGCAAATTCAACGCAAATTCAGCGCGCGCTTAACACACACTCAAAGCTGGAACGCCAACCAGAGTACCAGGCCCTCGGTGAAATCGCGCAGCAGCCCCGGCTTCCTGGCTTGATAACGGTCAGCCGTTTTGCGGTGTGTTTCAATGAAGCGGGCAAAGCGCTTGACGTCGGCAGCGGCATAGAATGCCACCATCAGTTCATAATTGAGGAACAGGCTGCGCGAGTCCAGGTTAACTGTGCCTGACAATGCCATGTCATCGTCGATGACCACTACTTTCGCATGTAGCATGGCAGGCGCCAGCCACACGCGTCCGCCTGCCGCTACCAGTCCGCGCAAGGCCCGGTGGCGCGCATAGTCGGCCAAATGGTGGTTCGAGCGTCTGGGAAGGATTAAATCTACGGTTACGTTACGCCGTGCCGCGAGCGACAGCGCCATCGACAATGTCTCGCCCGGAATGAAATACGGCGTCACCGCAAGGATGCGGCTGTGTGCCTTGAAGCATGCTGTGACCAGCATATCGTGCACGGTGTCGTCAGCCTGATCGGGTCCAGACGCAATCAACTGGGCAAACGGCTCTTGTGCAGCGTGCCCGGAGTGCCCGGAATGCTTGTTTTCAGGGTAAGGCAATCCGCTTGCATAGGCCCAGTCGCGCTCGAACAATTCGTGCGCTTGTCCGGCAAGAGGTCCCTGCAAATCGAAGCTCGCATCCCGCCACGGCGCGCGTTTGCGCGTTCCCTCAAAATATTCCGCGGCAAAATTTCGTCCGCCGCACCACAACTGCGTGCCGTCGGCAACCACCATCTTGCGATGGTTGCGCAAGTTGGCGCTGTGCTTGAACGGCGCTTGCAAAATAGGACCGAACAGCATGACTTGCACGCCGGCCGCTTTGAGCTTGCGCAGATTTGCTCCACCCCCCAATATGCTGCCGAAGCCATCGAGCAGGAAGCGTATACTTACGCCGGTATGGGCTTTATCTGTCAGGCGCTTGATCAGTTCTTTGCCCATCGGGTCGCGTCCGAGGATGAATGTGCATAAAACCAGTTCGCGTTCGGCGCTGTCGATCACATCCCACAGCGCCTGCAGCGCTTGCGCGCCGTCGGCGTGGATATGCAAGTTCCGGTACGCCGCCGCCGGCGGTTGGCCCATCGATTCTGCCAATTGGCGCGGCCACGCATCGTCGGAGCGGAGGCTGCGCGCCGGTATTTTATGGAAGGAGCGGTTCCCCGTATGCATCAGTTTGCGCATGCCGAACAACAGGTAAAGCGGCAGCCCCAGATAGGGAATAAGCGCGATGGTCAGCACCCACGAGATGGCGGCGCTGGGAGCGCGCCGCTGCTGCATGACGTGGGTTGTCAGAACATAGACGAGGAGCCCCAGCGCCACAATCAAGCCATGCACCGAAAGCAATTGCGGCATGTGCAGAGTGGAGAACTTCATATAGGAGCAATTGCGATTGGCATGGACTCTTGGATTATAAAAACTTCCGCCTTTGACTGGACAGACTGCTTCCTGCGCGGGAAGAGAGCCGGCATATGCTGACACATAAAAATTGCCAGCACAAGTTCAAATGCAACATCAAATTGGCAGATTGGGCCGGAGGCGGCTTTGGTTCGGCAATTTTCACGAAATGCAGCGCGTTTCACTGTATTTCATCACTGCATTTTTACACTGCTATTACCTCGTCGCTTATTCCTGGGCCTCCAAAACGGCGACGTTGTTTTGCCGCAGAAATCCAGTAATATCGCGCAGACGGTTGATCGATAATTCAGAAAAGGAATAGCCGGACGACATGAACAATGCCCCGTCTTCGAAATAGATGTTATCCTTCAAGATCATCCCGGGACGTAGTTGTTGCAAGGGGATGCAGTTCCAGGCCTTGTCTTCAGTTCCATTGGTCTTTTTATCTGCGTCGGCGCACTTGTCTCTTCCGTTCATGGAGGTGGGCCGGTTGTAATCCGTCAAGCTATTGAAGTCGGTCTTGACAGCCTCATAGGCCAGCGGCGAGTGCAGGCGGAACTCTTCAGTCATCGCCTTGCCGAGTTTTTCATCCATGATGGCGGGTATGATGGGTTTGACCAGGAAGCCGTTTACATCCAAAGCTAATGCCGCACCGAAAATTTCGGCCTGAGAGTATCCTGTCAATACGACAATGCGGGCATCGCGTTTAGCCAACGTTTTTCCTGCCCGAATCATTTGAATGAGTTTCAAGCCGTTCATCCTGGTCATATTAATATCCGTAATGATCAGGTTGAAAGTGTTGAATTCAAACAGCTCGATGGCAGATTTAGCACTATCCACAGCAGTGACTTGAAGAAAACCTAAATTGCGCAGCACGCCGAGGATCAACTGGCGCGTAAAGTCGTCATCCTCGACAAACAGTATCTTGATCTTGCGATGATCCTGTTGGGGGGGCGCCAAAGTGGCGGCGGGTTTGTAATTATAGGTTCGGACAAATTCAAGAAACGCTGCCGCATTCATCGGCTTGGCGATGAAGTAACCTTGTCCGGTGTCGCAGCGCATCCTGAGGAGAGTATCCCAGTCTTGTTGCGTCTCAACTCCCTCTGCCACGCTTTTCATCAGCAGTTTGTGAGCCATGTCGATGCTTGACTCGACGATGACGCTGAGTGCGGGATTGTCGGTAAAGTCCTTGACAAAGGATTGATCGATCTTCAATTCGCTGAAGGCGATGCGGGTGAGCTGCTGCATGCTGGAATAGCCGGTTCCATAATCGTCTATGGAAAGCGCGAACCCGTTCATGCATAATCGCGCCAGATTTTCCAGCACGCGGGCGACATCCGATATGGCAGCCGACTCGGTAATTTCCAGAACGATGTACTGCGGGTCGATTCCGGCATGGCGCACTAGCCTGGTCAGCTTGTCGGCCAACCCGGAATCGTCCAGAGAAACCAGCGAAAGATTGACGGAAATGGTTAGAACGTCCCCTTGATCGATGAGTTGGCGGCTTGCAGCCGCCGATTTTTCAAGCATCAGGAAAGTCAGCTCGTCGATATTGGCGCTCTGTTCAAGCTGCGGGATAAAGAAAACCGGGGCGACAATGCCGTATTGCGGATGAATCCAGCGCGCCAGGGCTTCAGCTCCCACGATGCGCCCGGACTGCAAATCCACCTTGGGCTGAAAAAATGGCACAAACTGATGGTCGCGAATTCCTTGCAAAATCTCTTCTAGCGAAAAGCTTATTGTGGCGGCATTTTGATGCGAGGCCGTTTCCGAACGTTCGTACCGGGCAAACAGCAGATTAAGAGATTCCAGCATGATGGGTTTTTCAATAGTGCCCAATAGCTTGATGCCATACATCCGCGTCATGGTGCCGACAGAAGCCAGCAGCCTGCCATCGAGTGCGCTGGTAATGACGATGGAAACATTATGATTTTCCTCGCCCAGATGGCGCAGAAATTCCATGCCGTCCATTTCCGGCATGTTCAGGTCGCACAGGACGATATCCACCGCCCTCGCCTTGCTATTGCGGATAATTTCGAGCGCCTGCCTGCCATTCGTTGCCTCGGTTATCAACGTAGCGCCTAGTGAGGCGAGCATCTTAACGAGCATTTGACGCTGAAAGTCGTCGTCTTCCACGACCAAAATGTTAATTTGATTAGCGTGCATTGCTTTTCTCCCAGTTTCACTTTTCGGAAATTCCAATGTCGATGAAATAATTTTCAAGCTGCATGGCGGCGATTTCCAGCGCAGCTTTTGCATTGCCCATTTTCGTTAATTCGTTTTCGCTCGCAATTCGTTCCATTTCCGCGAAGCATGTCGCAAGATGCGATGCGCCGACCATCAGGCACGAGCCTTTCATGCGGTGGGCCATACTTTTCAAATCGGCGAGGTCGTTTTTTTCCAGAATGTGATGCAGCTTGGCGTGGTCGGTGCGCAGATGGCTGCGAAAGCTGCGCAGTGCGTCGAGTTGCGCGGCACTATCCGGAATAATCTGCCTGAGCACGGCGTAATCGATCGGCGTTCCCGCCTGATCGATATGTGTCGCACGCGGGGTTGGCGCCGGTTTGTTGCCGTCTGCCATATTGTGAGGGATGCACTTTGCCAACAGATTGGCCAACTGCTTCAGATTGGCCGGCTTGATCAGCACTTCATCCATGCCAGTGGCTTGGCAGCGGGTGGATTCTTCGGCCAGCGCATTAGCGGTCCAGGCGACGATAGGGGTGCGGGCACGGTATTGTTCGGATTCGGCTTTGCGAATTTCCTGAGCCAGTGTGTAGCCGTCCATTTCCGGCATGTGGCAGTCGGTGATGACCAGCGCAAAATGTCCATCGCGCCATTTCGACAGCGCCTCTCTTCCATTCTCAGCAGTTTCAACTTGCAGCCCAAGTATTTTGAGCTGGCTCGCCAGCAGATTCCGGTTGATCGGATGATCGTCTACCGCCAATACCGTCGGCACTTTCCCATTTCGCTCAGCCAAAAACTTGATTGACGTTATGTTGGCCTCGGCATTGCCAGCTTGTAGCTCCGGGATCGGTTCGTTGCAAACCGGCAGAGTCAACATGATGGTGAACGTGCTGCCATGCCCGACCCGGCTTTTCAATTCAACCTGCCCATCCATCAACTCGGCAAGACGCCGGCAGATGGCCAACCCCAATCCGGTCCCGCCGTACAGTCGGGCAGTATCGGCGCCGACCTGCCGGTAGCGCTCGAACAGGCTTGCCTGAACCTCTTCTTCTATGCCGATACCGGTGTCTATGACAGAGAAACATATGCGTTCTCCGCCATCGATCGTATCGAGCAGTTCGGCTCGCAGATCAATCGAACCGTTAGAGGTGAATTTGATCGCATTACTGACAAAATTATTTAATACTTGCGACAGCCGCAATGGATCGACGATATGAAACCGGCTGATGGCTGGGTCTGCACATTGCTTCAGTATCAGGCCTTTGGCGCTGGCGACGCGTGCATAGGTATTGATCACATCCTGCAGCAACTGCGGGATGGAGGTTGCCTGTGGAGCCAGTTGCAGTTTTCCTTCCTCGATTTTTGACCAGTCGAGAATATCGTTGACGATGCGTAACAGCCCCTTTGCCGAATTCCACGCAGCATTCAAGGTGTTAATTTGTTCGCCATCGAGCCGGGTCATCGACAGCAGTTCCATCATGCCCAGTAAACCGGTCAGTGGGGTACGGATTTCATGGCTCATGGTGGCAAGGAAGGAGTCCTTGGCGCGGTTGGCCAGTTCTGCCTGTTCCTTGGAGGTCACCAGATTGTGTTCGATCTTTTTTCGTGCGGTAATGTCGCTCGCAATCCCGGTATAGTGCCGCTGGCCCGCCAGCAACATTTCGCCCACCTGAAGAGACATATCGAACGTGCTGCCGTCCTTGCGTAGCGCAAGCACTTCGCGTCCGGTGCCGATGACGCGCTTTTTCCCTGTCATTGCGTAATGTTTGAGGTATCCATCATGGTGGCTGCGAGTCGGTTCGGGCATGAGGGTGCTGATGTTGTGTCCGATGATCTCGATCGCCGCGTAGCCGAACAACTGCTCGGCGGCGCGATTAAAAGATTCGATGACACCAAGGTCGTCAGTCGTGATGATGCCGTCCGCTACCGTATCCAGGATGGTGGCGATACGCGTCGCAGTTTCTTGAAGCTGCGCCCGCATCCTCGATTTGATAACCATTTCCCGCTGGATTTCAATAAATAACGTAACGAATATCCCCGCCGCGATCAGCAGCATCGCCAGAAAACCAAGCAGCGTCAATTTCCGGTTGTGCTCCAACTCTGCCTGGCGCTTGCCCAACAGATCGACTTCCAGGCCGGACATGCGCTGGATTAAGGCGCGTATGTGGCGCATGGTCTGCATGCCGTTGCCGGCGGCAATGGCGGCCTTGGCCGCCGCTTCGCCTTGATTGTCGAAAATGGATAGTTGCCTGTCGGTGAGGTCTATTCGATGGTTAATCAGCGGCCACAAATCTGCGGCATGCGCTATTTGTGCCGGATTGCCGGCCAGCAGCCGGTCCAGGCTGGGTTTGTCCTTGCCCAGCTCTGCGACGAGGCGCCGGTATTCATCCCGATATGACGGTTTTCCTGTCAGCAGATAAAAGCGTTGCGCCGATTCGATATCGGCAATCCTGTTGTACAACTGCGCCAATTGTATGCGCACGTTCTGCGTGCGATTGATCCATTCGACAGACTGCTCATGTTTGGCGGAGGCGCGATAGGCATAGCCTCCGGAAATAATCAGCAGCGCCAGCGCGATGCCGAAGCCGGCCAAAGCCTTTTTCTCTGCCCGGGTATCGGTTGCGTGTCCCCGCTCCCAGCCCGCAAAAAATATGCCGACGCCAAGCAGTGCGAAAGCGAGAGAAGTATTTAACGCTACCGGCGGCAGCCAACTGTCGGTAATCAGTTCGTTGGCATTCCACAGGTACCCGACACAAATCATGGCGCCTGCGCCGATAATGACGGTAGATGCAAGCAGCACCACCGTCCTCAACGCGCGCGATGGCAATGCCGTCAGCGCCAGCCCGACCATCACGAAAATAAAGGCCGACGCGGGAGACATGCGACCTCGGATCAAGTTATAGGCATCGGCAGTGTCTCGAAACAGCAATTCATCGATGCCCAATTGCCAATTGAATATATATTGGCTGAGGGTGGCAAGTCCAAGCGCAACTACCGCAGGGCAATCGCGCTTCAAAGCTCTTGTAAACTTTTCAAAAGTGGTGTAAACGACATGTTTCCCTATGAGGCATGCCGATGCTACCGAATCCCCAGTTGTACTTTGCGGACTTACCTGATCCCCGCCGTCAGACGCGCAAC
>JBIODP010000054.1:0-11300 GCA_044445195.1 Burkholderiales bacterium
GTAGCCAGCGGTCATGAGTCCATCTACTTGCAGACGCGATCTTTCCCCAAAACGCACTCCGCACTCGCGCCAGCGACTAAATAATTGCCAAATCAGAAATAAATCAAGTTTACCTGGGAGGAATGAAAGACATGAATGCCATCGCTAACCATCTGACGGCGGATCATAAACGTTGCGACGATTTTTTCATTGAGGCTGAGAACTGCGTCGACAGTATTGCCTGGGCGCAGGCAGCGACCGTTTTCGCGCAATTCCGCGACGCGCTCGAATCTCATTTTTCGATGGAAGAAAAAGTGTTGTTCCCTGCCTTTGAAAATGCAACCGGCAACAGTAACGGGCCGACTGACGTGATGCGAAGCGAACATCGGCAAATTCGTGGAATCATTTCAGGTTTGTCGGATGCGATCGCGCGCTGCGACAAGAACGCCTACCTTGGTCATTCCGAGTCGCTTAACATTATGATGCAACAACACAATTTCAAAGAAGAAAATATTCTTTACCCAATGACCGACCGCGTGCTCTCGGCGCAAAAGCACGACCTTATTGGGGAGATGAATCGGCTTGCCCCGGTTGCTTGACGCCGATCGATACCGATGGATACTGAAATCAAACTGGATGTGTGCGGGTTGGAGCCGCCTGAGCCGCTGGAACGCGCGCTCGACGCGTTGATGACGCTACGGTCGGGCCAGCGCCTGTGCATGCTGATCGATCGGGAGCCTCACCCCTTGTATCGCATACTTGCGCGCAATGGATTCGTGCATCAAACCCGAATCCGGCCAGATCATCTTGTTGAAGTTCTCATCTGGCATCGGAGGTAGTGTTGCATGCAACGCATTTTGTCGTTTGAACAATCGCCGCCGCTGTCGGTGCCGATGCGATTTTTTTTGACTGCGCCTGTTTTCGCCGCCGTCGCCGGTTGCATCGTGTTCTGGTATGGACCGCAAGCGCTGGATTCACGCTGGTCGCCGATCACCTTGGCACTCACCCATTTACTGACGCTCGGCTTCGTCACGATGTCGATGGTCGGCGCGCTGCTTCAGCTTTTGCACGTAGTTGCCGGCGTCGAAGTGCCGTACGTGCGGTTTACCGCAGGTCTCGTGCATGTCTTGCTGGTAATCGGCACGATAGTATTTGTTGCTGCGTTCCTGTCATCGGAGCCGGTAATGTTTCGAATTGCACTCTTCATCCTCCTTGCTGCATTTACCTGGTTGGTTGGAGCAAGCATGTACGGTTTATTGGGAGTGGAAGTCAACAGCGCAACATTGAGGGCGATTTTCCTGTCGCTGCTCGGCCTGGGGTTCGCTGCCGCACTGGGCGTCACCCTTGCCTGCGTTTTCGGATGGGGCGTCGCATTGCCCTTCATGCTGCTGGGTGATCTTCACGTCGCGTGGGGTTTGCTCGGATGGGTCGGTTTATTAGTCATCGGCGTAGCGTATCAAGTGGTGCCGATGTTTCAGGTGACGCCGCTGTACCCGCCTTTCGTAACGAAAATACTGGCGCCTGTTCTTTTTCTGCTGTTGTGCCTGTGGAGCGTTGCCGCAACGATTGTTCTTCCTGTTATGTTCAACTGGCTGCCAACGATGCTGTCTACTCTGTTGGCTGCAGGCTACATGATTTTTTCCGTCATGACCATACACTTGCTCTGGCAGAGAAAACGAAAAACGACGGATACCACAACCCTTTTCTGGCTGACCGGCCTGATCAGCTTGCTGGGGGGCGCCGGTCTCTGGTTGATGGGGACAATAATCCCCGGCATCAGGGAAGCGCCGTCTTATCCGCTTGCGCTCGGTATATTGTTCTTGGTTGGATTCGCGTATTCGACGATCAACGGCATGCTTTACAAAATTGTGCCGTTTTTGGTCTGGTATCATTTGCAAAATCAGATGGCGGAAGCCAGCATGAAGGCGGGCATGAAGGTGCCCAATGTCCGGCAAATTATTGCCGATCGAATGACCCGTAATCAATTCTTCATGCATCTCGCCGCATTGGTCTTGTTGGTTGGCGCGACTGTCTGGCCCGACCGGATCGCGCGCCCGGCTGCGGTTGCACTCGTGGCATCGTCAATGTGGCTATGGCTTAACCTGGCGAATGCAACGCGCATTTACAGGAACAGATTGAATTCTAATGGGAACCTTTTACAGGAAAAGACAATTACCGTGTAAAGTTCAATGGTCGGCACAGCTTTTTGCGAGACAGAATCTATTGGAACGGTTTATGACTACACGCCAAACGCGATGGGACCTCGGTACTAAACTGGCGTTTGTGGGAACGCCTTTCCTGATACTTGCGCTCGTCGCAACAGTGGCGACTCTTTGGGTATCGTGGCAATTGGATGGCGGTGTTGCGGCGGTCAACGAAGCCGGGCGCATGCGCATGCAGGCATATCGCATGGCACTGGTTATCGGTAGCGGCGAATCACCGGAACTTCCTGGGCTTACGCGCGAATTCGATCGAAGTCTGGCGCTACTGCGTTCAGGCGATCCTGAACGCCCGCTTTTTGTGCCTTGGGAGGATAAATCGCGTGGATGCTTCGAAAAGGTCGAACAGGACTGGATTCAGTTTCGGAAGCTGACGTTTTCCAAAAAGCCTCCCAACCTGCCATCCTTGCGGGCTGAAACATTGAAATTCGCTTCGGATATCGACACATTCGTAACGAGTATCGAGGCGCACATGGCACACTGGACCGCAATTTTGCACATGTTGCAGATGGGCGTGCTTTTCCTGGCGATTCTTGGCGGCGCGGCCCTGCTGTTTACAGGGTATTTGTTTGTGCTGGAACCGGTCAATCTGTTAAAACAAGCGATCCAGAAAATTCAAGGGGGCGACCTCGGCGCCCGGGTTGAGCGTGTAACGTCGGATGAATTCGGCACATTGGCCGAAGGATTCAATGGCATGGCGGAACATCTTCAATCGATGTACCGCAACCTGGAAAGCAAGGTTCAGGAGAAAACTGCGGAACTGCAGGAAAAACGGGAACGGCTGGAATCGCTTTATGATGTGACCACATTGGTCGCACGCGCTACGTCGCTGGATGTGCTGGCGCAAGAGTTTTCCCAACGCGTAATGCGCATCGCCCATGCGGACGGCGTAGCGCTACGATGGTCCGACGAAGCGAATAGCCGTTTTTTGATGCTTGCCGCCAGCGGGTTGCCGACAGCCATGGTGGCTGAAGAACACTGCCTTTATGCCGGGGATTGCCATTGCGGCACACCATCGGAAAGCGGAAAATTGAGAGTAATTTCCATCAATGCATTCGAGCAGGCTTCGGTGAAACATTGCGCTCAAGCTGGCTTCAGCACAATCGTGAATATTCCAATTCGTCTGCATGATCGCTTGATGGGAGAAGTGGATTTGTTCTTTTACGCCAAGGTGTCGCCTTCCGAGGCGGAAAGTTCTCTTCTGGAAGCGCTCAATTACCACTTGGCCAGCGCCATGGAAAATCTTCGGCTTACCGCGCTGGAAAAGGAGGCCGCGGTTTCGGAAGAGCGTCATTTGATCGCCCGTGAATTACACGATTCCATCGCGCAATCGCTGGCCTTTCTCAAAATACAGGTGCAACTCATGCGCGATAGCGTGCAGTCCGGGTCGCCGGAAGAAATTCAAACTGTATTGGAGGAAATCGATACTGGCGTGCGCGAATGTTATGGCGATGTGCGCGAGTTGCTGATGCACTTTCGGACGAGGGCAAACGCAGAAGATATTGAACCGGCGCTTGCCACGACCTTGCGTAAATTCGAGCATCAGACCGGTCTTAAAACAACCCTTGCAACAGCAGGCCACGGCATGCCGCTTTCGCCGGATATTCAGATGCAAGTGCTGCATATCGTCCAGGAAGCGCTTTCGAACATCCGCAAGCATTCCCACGCTTCGCAAGTCTGGATCGATGCGCAGCAGCAACCGGAATGGCGATTTGAAGTCCGTGACAATGGCATTGGGTTCGATGCCGAGAATCTCAGGATAGACGAAACGCATGTGGGCCTGTCCATCATGACCGAACGCGCCCACCGAATCGGCGCGACGCTTGACATAATTTCCACTCCCCAGCATGGGTGCTCGATCATCCTGACTTTGCCTGCGCCGAATCAGCCTATGTCCGCTAATCGGGCGCAAGAGAATGGCGCACCGGCTGTGCCGGCATCCGGGTTCCCCGTGTAGTTATTCGGAGCATTAATGAACAATTTACTTTCCAGCCCGATACGCATTTTACTGGTTGACGATCACACGCTCTTTCGACGGGGACTGTCAGCCTTGTTGTCCCGTGACCGGCAGGTAACGGTGGTTGGCGATGCCGGCGATGCAAGCGAAGGACAACGCCGGGCGGCCGAACTGCAACCCGACGTGATCCTGCTGGACAACCACCTGCCCGGCGTAAATGGCGTTGCGGCGCTCCCTGCTTTGCAAGAGGCGGCGCCGAAGGCGCGCATACTGATGTTGACGGTCAGCGAGGATGAAAATGATCTGGCCGCCGCGCTGCGCAACGGCGCGGCAGGGTATTTGTTGAAAACCATCGAGGGCGACGCCTTGATCGGCGCCATACGGCGCGCCGCCAGCGGTGAAAGCATCATTGCGCCGGAGATGACCAGCAAACTGGTTGCCGCCTATCGGGATGCTTTAGTGGTAACGGAGCCGATGCTGCCGGCGTCGCCGCAGGTTTCAACGCTGGATGCCCTGTCTCCCCGCGAGCGTGAAATATTGCGCTGCATTGCACAAGGCGCCAGCAACAAGGAAATCGGCCGCAATCTCGGCATTGCCGAAACAACGGTAAAAATCCATGTGCAACATGTCTTGCGCAAACTCAATGTCAGCACGCGGGTTCACGCTGCTGTCATTGCCACTGAAAGCGGCCTTATTTAGCAGGATTTAGTCGGCCATATGGAAGGCGACTCATTGGTGTTTGCCGTATTTGATGATCTTATTCTGCGCAATAGTCGGCCTCGTGGTATCGTATTTGCATTAAGAAGTCCCGCGAATCTTTCTGGGTCTGCGAAGTTGAAAACATGTTAAAAAAAGTCATCCCGATCATAGACCGCCGTTATGCAGATGCTGCGCCCGCCGTTCCGGCGCAGCCGGGCACGTCGACGGGTCCGGTTACCGATGCGTTGGCGCGTCCGCTACAAGATTTGCGCATTTCGGTGACCGATCGCTGTAATTTCCGTTGCGTGTACTGTATGCCGCGCGCTGTATTCGATCAGGAGCACCCCTATCTGCCACACCATGCTTTACTTTCGTTCGAGGAAATCACACGGATCGCCCGGGTTTTCATTGATCTCGGGGTCAAAAAAATTCGTCTGACGGGCGGCGAGCCGTTGTTGCGCAAAGACATCGAAAAGCTGGTTGCCATGTTGAGTGCCCTGAAAACCCGCGAAGGCCGTCCGCTCGACCTGACGCTCACCACTAACGGCTCGTTACTGGCAAGGAAAGCGCAAGCATTGAAAGATGCCGGCCTCAATCGCGTTACCGTGTCGCTCGACTCGCTCGACGACGCAACGTTCAAACGCATGAACGATGCCGACTTTCCGGTTGCCGAAGTGCTGCATGGCATCGATGTTGCGCATGCGGTCGGCCTGGGACCGATCAAGGTCAATATGGTGGTTAAAGGCGGCATGAACGACGATGAAATCATTCCTATGGCGCGTCATTTTAAAGATTCCCCGCACATCTTGCGTTTTATCGAATACATGGATGTCGGTAACAGCAACGGCTGGAAAATGGACGAGGTCATTCCTTCATCCGAAGTATTGCGGCGCATAGCGGAGGTAATGCCGCTGACGGCAGTCGACCGTAACAATGCAGGCGAAACGGCACAGCGCTGGCGCTATGCGGACGGTAGCGGCGAAATCGGCGTTATTTCCAGCGTTACCCAATCGTTTTGCGGCGATTGCAACCGCGCGCGCATGTCGACTGAAGGCAAGCTCTACACCTGCCTGTTCGCCACAGGCGGCCATGATTTGCGCGCGCTGCTGCGTAGCGGTCATAGCGATACGGAAATTGCGACTGCCGTCGCGCAGGTGTGGCAGGCGCGGACAGACCGTTATTCGGCACAGCGAACCGAAAGCACAACCGCTGAAAAGTCGATGCGGGCGCGGATCGAAATGTCGTATATCGGCGGCTAGGAAAACCTCAATGACCATTACCGGACTGATTCTGGCGGGCGGTCGCAGCACGCGCATGGGCGAAATCGACAAGGGATTGCAAGCTGTTGATGACATGCCGATGGTGCGGCACGTTCTGACCCGTCTGGCGCCGCAGGTAGACAGGCTGATCATCAGCGCCAACCGGAACCTGCCTAACTATCAAAGTTTGGGAGTACCCGTCTGGCCGGACGACATGCCGGGCTTCGCAGGCCCTCTGGCCGGATTCCAAACCGGCTTGCTGCATTGCGACACCACCTATCTGGTGAGCGTTCCATGCGATTCACCCTTCCTGCCAACCTACCTCGTTGAAAAATTACTCACCATGCTGACTGCAGCAGATGCCGACCTTGCGTTTGCCGTAACCGGCGCAGGGGCCGCACGCCGGTTGCAACCCGTGTTCTGTCTGATGAAAGCCTCGCTACTGCCTGACTTGACGCAATTCCTGCAGCAAGGCGGGCGCAAGGTTGATGCCTGGTACAAAACGCTCAATACGGTAGAAGTGCATTTTTCCAACGAATCCGCATTTTGCAATATCAATACTCCCGAGGATTTGCAACGATTGAATACGCGTCCGATATGAAATTCACCGCGATATGCTCCTTGTACAGGCTCACTGCATACTCACGCCTTGCTCATCGCAGATTCAACTAGTCGCTCATCATAGTTCTTTCGAACTACCCGGACGTTCAATACCATAGTTCGATAAAGCGGGGGCCTACCTCCTTCAGGAGGATATCGCTTCCTCGTTGAAAATCGTAAAGTCATGTTAATTTCCGATAGGAGTAATTAACGTGACAAAAAAAGCGCAGGCCCTTTCTGTGCTCATCGTTAGCACCCTGGCCTTTACCGTGTGCTTTATGGTGTGGATGATGTTTGCCGTCATCGGTATTCCAATCAAGAAAACCCTGGGCCTCAACGCTACCCAATTTGGATTGTTGATGGCAACGCCAGTGCTTACCGGCTCCCTGATACGGGTTCCTCTGGGAATCTGGACCGACAGGTTTGGCGGCCGTATCGTGATGGCAGTCCTGTTGGCGATCACCGTGCCGGCGATTTGGATGATGACTTACGCCACAGCCTATTGGCACTTCCTGACAATAGGATTGTTCGTCGGGCTGGCCGGCGGCGCTTTTTCGGTTGGAACGCCTTATGTCGCGCGCTGGTTTCCGAGGGAGCGGCAAGGTTTTGCAATGGGAATCTATGGCGCCGGCAATTCCGGGGCTGCCGTCAATAAATTCGTGGCTCCCGCATTGGTAGTGGCCTTCGGCTGGCAGATGGTTCCGCGGGTTTATGCGGCCATCATGCTTGGCACGCTGCTGTTGTTTTGGCTATTCAGCCATAGCGACCCCGTACATACGATAGCCGGCACTGTCAAATTTTCCGATCAACTCAAGGTGCTGAAAGATCCTCGCGTACTCAAATATTGTCAGTATTACAGCATTGTGTTCGGCGGCTATGTCGGCTTATCGCTGTGGATGGTTCAATACTACGTGGGTGAATTCAATCTTGATATCCGTACTGCGGCACTTCTTGCGGCATGCTTTTCCCTTCCTGGCGGCGTGTTGCGGGCAGCCGGCGGTTGGATGTCCGACAAATGGGGGGCGCATAGCGTGACGTGGTGGGTGCTATGGGTGAGCTGGATTTGCTTGTTCCTGTTGAGCTACCCGCCAACAGACCTGACTTTTGCGACGATAACCGGGCCCAAAACCTTTCACATCGGCTTGAATGTCTATGTCTTCACCGGCCTGATGTTCATTCTCGGCATCGCATTCGCTTTCGGCAAGGCCAGCGTCTTCAAGTACATCAGCGACGACTACACCAGCAATATCGGAGCCGTCAGCGGCATTGTCGGTCTGGCCGGCGGGCTGGGTGGATTTGTTCTGCCGATTATGTTTGGACTCCTGCTGGATTTGAGCGGCGTTCGTTCCAGCGCCTTTATGTTGATGTACGGCATCGTATGGGTGTCGCTGATCTGGATGTACTGGACAGAAGTTCGCCGCAGCGAATTGATGGGAAAAAAGGCCCGCCTTTTCAGGTTGTAGAACCGTGATTAATCTTATCGAAAGTACCCATGAATACCGATACAAAATCTAGCGTTGACATTAGCGATTGGCGGCCGGAAGACGAGCAGTTCTGGGAAAGTACCGGCAAGAAGATCGCCTACCGCAATCTGTGGATTTCCGTTCCCTGCCTTCTTTGCGGCTTCGCGGTATGGGGCATGTGGGGAATCATCACGGTGCAAATGCTGAATCTGGGATTTCCCTTTTCCCAAGCCGAATTATTCACGTTGACCGCGATCTCCGGACTGGCCGGCGCCACCATGCGCATTCCGTCATCCTTTTATATCCGGCTTGCCGGCGGACGCAACACCATATTTCTGACCACGTTCATGCTTCTTTCGCCGGCGTTAGGCACCGGCATCGCGTTGCAACACAAGGATTGGCCGCTCTGGGTGTTTCAGATGCTGGCCTTGTGGTCCGGCGTAGGCGGCGGCAATTTTGCCAGTTCAATGTCGAACATAACCACATTCTTCCCCAAACGCTTGCAGGGGATGGCGCTCGGCCTCAACGCCGGGCTGGGCAATTTCGGTGTCACCTGCATGCAGATCGTCATTCCGCTGGTGATGACGGTCGGCATTTTTGGTGCGCTGGGAGGCGACCCGATGCCGCTGGTGAAAGACAGCGGCTGGATTTTCGGGAAAATTGCAGCAGGCACGCCAACCTATATTCAAAACGCCGGGTTTGCCTGGGTACTTTCCCTTATTCCATTGTGCGCGGTGTGCTGGTTCGGCATGAACAATCTCCTCCAGATATCGCCTGATATCGGCGGCACGCTGAAGGCATTCATCAAAATCACCTGGATCTATACATTGACTTTCATCCCGGCCGGCATCGGTTTATATCTTTACATGCCGGCGCCGACCGGTTTGGGATTGCTGAACATGTGGGTTGCGATGCCGCTGATCATCGTTGGGACCTTGTTTTTGATGAAACTGGCCGCCTTCGGCACGATGAAAGAAAACATCGCCAAGCAGTTTGCGATTTTCAAAAATAAGCACACCTGGTCGATGACGATGTTGTATATCGTGACCTTCGGTTCGTTTATTGGATTTTCGATGGCGCTGCCTTTGTCCATCACCGTCATTTTCGGTATCTGCCATGTCCCCGACGCCGCCGGCATCTTGCACCATACCCTGAAGAACCCGAATGCGCCGGCTGCATTCACCTATGCCTGGATTGGCCCGTTTGTCGGTGCGCTGGTGCGCCCGGTCGGCGGCTGGATTGCCGACAAAGTCGGTGGCTCGGTTGTTACCCAGGTAATTTCGGCAGTCATGGTGGCAGCGTCAGTCGCCGTGGGTCACGTGATGATGCAAGCCTATGGATCTGCCACCCCTGAGCAGTATTTCCCCGCTTTCATGTGGCTCTTTGTGCTCCTGTTTGCCGCCAGCGGCATCGGCAACGGATCGACTTTCCGAACCATAGGCGTGATCTTCGACCGGCAACAAGCTGGTCCGGTGCTCGGTTGGACTTCCGCCATTGCAGCTTACGGCGCATTTATTGCGCCGGTGGTCATTGGCGCGCAAATCAAGGCCGGCTCCCCTCAAACCGCGATGTACGGCTTTGCCGTCTTCTACGCGCTGTGCCTGGTGCTGAATTGGTGGTTCTACCTGCGTTCAGGCGCAGAAATAAAGAACCCTTGATGTTCGTTGATTTTTACCGTTCCAGCTTGACCCATTATTGCAGAGGAATTTCATGAGCCATTTTCTCGATCGCCTTACGTTTTTTTCACAACCCAAGGAGTCGTTTTCAGACGGCCACGGCGTTACCAACGGCGAAGATCGCACGTGGGAAGACGCTTACCGCAACCGCTGGGCCCACGACAAGATAGTGCGCTCCACGCATGGCGTCAACTGCACCGGATCGTGCTCGTGGAAAATCTATGTCAAAGGCGGCATCGTGACCTGGGAGACCCAACAGACCGACTACCCGCGCACCCGGTGGGACATGCCCAATCATGAGCCGCGGGGATGTGCGCGCGGCGCCAGCTACAGCTGGTATCTGTACAGCGCCAATCGCGTCAAGTACCCATTGGTGCGCGGTCGTTTGCTCAAGCTTTGGCGCATGGCCAGGATATCGGAGCAACCGGTTGAGGCGTGGGCCTCGATTGTCGAGTCCGACGCCAGGCGCAAGGAATACCAAAGCGTGCGCGGCATGGGCGGATTCGTCCGCTCCAGCTGGGACGAGGTCAATGAGATGATTGCCGCCGCCAATGTGTACACCATCAAAAAACATGGGCCGGATCGCATCATTGGATTTTCCCCGATCCCCGCGATGTCGATGATTTCGTATGCTGCCGGCAGCCGTTACCTCAGCTTGATCGGCGGCGTATGCATGAGTTTCTACGATTGGTATTGCGACCTGCCGCCGTCCAGCCCGCAAGTCTGGGGCGAGCAAACCGACGTGCCGGAATCGGCCGATTGGTATAACTCGACATTTATCATTGCCTGGGGTTCCAACGTCCCGCAAACGCGCACGCCGGATGCGCATTTCTTTACGGAAGTGCGCTACAAAGGAACCAAAACGGTCGCGGTCACGCCCGATTATTCCGAAGTCGCCAAGCTATCGGATATCTGGATGAAGCCGAAGCAGGGGACCGATGCTGCGGTGGCCATGGCCATGGGTCATGTGATATTGAAGGAGTTTTACTTTCCCGATGGCGGCAAAACCCGTAGCGCGTACTTTGACGATTATGTCCGCCGCTATACCGATATGCCGATGCTGGTCATGCTCAAGGAGCACACGCTGCCGGACGGGGAAGTCGTGATGGTGCCCGACCGTTACGTGCGGGCGTCGGATTTCAACGGTAACCTGGGAGCTGCCAACAATCCAGAATGGAAAACCGTTGCATTCGACGACGACGGCAAGGTCGTGCTGCCAAACGGCGCAATAGGCTTTCGCTGGGGGCCGGATGGGCGGGCGGATATTGGCCAATGGAATCTGGAAGCCAAAGAAGCGCGTCACGGCAATCCGGTGAAACTCAAGCTTTCCGTATTGGAAGGCCAGAAAACAGGCAGTGTAACGGACAGCGCAACAGCCAAGGTAGGTTTCCCCTACTTTGGCGGCATCGTCAGCGAACATTTTCCCAACAATGCGACCGGCGCCGGGA
>JBIODP010000055.1:0-11133 GCA_044445195.1 Burkholderiales bacterium
GAACAGGGCGATGGCGAATGCATTTTGCAACATATTGAAAACCGTGCGCGTGCCGCCGGCTTCACCAAATTATTTGTCCTGACTACCCGCAACGCACACTGGTTCCTGAAGCGGGGATTCATTCAGTCCACCGTCGAAGACATCCCTCAGGACCGCCAACGCATGTACAATTGGCAACGAAAATCGCTTGTGCTGACTAAACAGCTATGACGATACGCCATCGCGTATAGGCCCATCCCATCCCGGAATTTTCACTTATCAAAACAACATCAACGCAGTAAAAAATTATTGCTTCATCATCCTGTAATACGGGTCAGCTATAATCCCCACTCATTTCCTGGGTTTACCAAGCCCCCGGATCGATTTTCCATTAGTGAAAATAGCATTTAAATAAGAGTGTTCAGATGATTGTAGAGTTTCGTGCTTCTCGCGTGGATCTTCCCCGCTTTCGCCAACCTACTGCTGCCGATCTGTGCGTTGAGACGGTTTCGGTAAAATCGGATGTCACCAATCTATCAGTCTTCGATCTATTTACCAAACATCGTGAACTGATCAGTCTGCCCGTGATCGAGAACGACCGTCCGATGGGCCTGATTAGTCGCAGCATCTTCATGTCCAAGATGTCCAAGCCTTTCTACCATGAAGTCTATGGCAAGAAAAATTGCATCGCCTTCATGGATAAGGATCCGCTGATAGTCGATGCCGACATGAGCATAGAAGCGCTGGCGTTTCGCGCCGTCGAGTTCGGCGACAGAGCGTTGGCCGACGGCTTCATCATCACCAAAAACGGGGCGCTTCTCGGTGTCGGGTTCGGCATGGACCTGATGAATATCGTTGCCAATATGCAGGCGGAAAAAAATCGTCAGATCATGCATAGCATCGACTATGCAAGCGTGATCCAACGCGCAATGCTGCAGACCTCGCGCGAAAGCTTAAGCGAATCCTTCAAGGATGCACACTTCGTGTGGCAACCCCGCGATGTCGTCGGCGGCGATTTCTATCAGTTCTCCCGTTATCCCGATGGCTGGTTCATCGCGATAGCAGACTGCACCGGCCATGGCGTGCCGGGCGCCTTCATGACACTGATTTCATCGTCCAGTCTATCGAAGGCGGTTCAGACGCACGGTCCGCGGGACCCCGCTGCTCTTCTTTCGGAAGTTAATCGTAACATTAAAGAAATACTCGGTCAGGTCGATAACCAAAGCGCGCGGCCGAAATCCGATGACGGCATGGACGCTGCCCTGTTCTGGTTCGATAACGCAACGCGCAACCTTACCTTTGCAGGCGCAAAGATCCCCTTACTTTTGCTGCAACCTCAGGATGCAGGGTTTGAAATGATCGATGGCGACCGTATGGGTGTAGGCTATGTCGGTTCGCCTCTGGACTTTTGCTGGACCAACAGAGTAATAAATATTCCGCGCGACAGCCTGCTGTTTTTTACCACGGATGGCTTGATAGACCAGATTGGCGGGCCCAAGGAAATCGCCTATGGCAAGCGGCGCATTCGCGATTGCATCCTGGCGCACCGCACAGCCACGGCAGAACAAATAAGTCTGGCTTTACTAAGCGATTTTCAGGCTTGGCAAGGCGATCAGCCGCGACGCGACGACCTGACATTTTTCTGTTTACGTCCGTAAGCGGGTTTTAAGGAGGAACCAATTGATTTACAATGAATTTAATGAATTTTGGGACGTGGCCCGCAAGCGCCACGTTATATTTTTCTACGTCGGCTATTTCTCGCAGCATATCGTGGCGTCCATTTCCGACGTAATCAAAGCCAGGCTGGCCAATGGCGGGGCGGCGGGCCCGACAAGGCGCAAGATTTTCTCGTCCTTTGTCGAGATGTCGCAAAATATCATGCATTATTCCTCGGATTCATTGACGCCTAAAGATCAGGTGGGGAGCCAGATGCGCAGGGGTTCGTTTTGCATTGGGATTGATGAAGGCAGCTTTTTTCTGCTTTGCGCAAACCCGGTGGCAACCGAAAATGTGGAAAAAATGCGCACCAAACTGGAGTCGCTGCACACCATGACAATGCAAGAAATTAAAGATGCCTATAAAAAAGCGCTGCGAGAAGAAACGCCGCGGGACAGTCAGGGATCGGGGCTTGGTTTTTTAACTTTGGCGCGAGATGCCAGCGAGCCCCTGGAGTTTGAATTTGTGCAAGATGCTGAAGATCCGAACACCAGCATATTTTGCATCAAAGCCATTATTTAAAAAATAACGGATAAAAAGAGCCTATGGAACCCTTGTATATTACCGCTTCGCCCAGCTCACCCGAAATTGACTTTCGTTTCAATCAGCATACCCTGTCGATGAGAGGCGAATCCTATCCTGAAAATGCCGCCGCTTTTTATGGCCCGCTGATTGAACGCGTGCGAGCTTATCTTGCCGGTTGCAAAGAGGAAACAATTACGGTCAATGTCTCGCTGGCATACTTCAATAGCTCCAGCACCAAGATGCTTTTTAGTCTGTTTGAATCCCTCAATGATGCCGCGCTTGCGGGAAATCATGTGAAACTCAACTGGTATCATGAAGCAGACGACGACACGATTCTTGAGTTCGGACAGGAACTGCACGATGATTTCGGCGCACTTGAATTTTACGATCATTCAATAAGCAACAGCTGACACAACCCATGGCCGAGCCTGATCTCTTCGATGTCGAAAATGCTGCATTGTCGCTTGCCCGAATAGTGCATGAAGACGAGAATGCCGGCGCCGACGATTATCGACGCGTGTTAGGCAAGCTGATTTCGCACTACGAACGGCTCATGCGAGAGACGCGGCGCCTCATTCGGCATAGTGACCGCGCCGAACGCGAGATGAACAAGCTCAATCGCCGGCTCCATGAGCTTACCGGGCAATTGGAATACCGGGCGACCCATGACCCTCTGACCGGCGCGCTTAATCGCGGCGCGGTGATCGAACATGCCTCTCGCTGCCTTGAAATGCACGACATCGCGCTGATCGTTCTGGATATCGATCATTTTAAACAGGTCAACGACGATTTCGGCCATCCCGCCGGCGATGCAGTGATTCAAGCCGTAGTGAAATGCATCATCAAGGTTGTTGCGGCCGACACTGCCATAGGCAGGGTTGGCGGTGAGGAGTTTACCGTCGTGTGGCCCGAGCAATCGATGGCTCACGCCGTTCTGGTTGCCAATCAGATATGCAGCGCGATCGCTCAGCATCAATACGCCGAACCGATTAATAGACCGGTCACGGCTAGCGTAGGCGTCAGCTGGAATCCTGTTGGAACCTCCTTTGAGCTGGCGTACGGGCGGGCCGACGAGGCGCTTTACGAAGCCAAGCGAACCGGCAGGAACTGCGTAAGATTTGCCACCGAATCGGTTTATAATTAGCCTGATGCTGGACAACCGGGCTTCGTCTACACCTTGAAAAATGCTTTTCGAGACAATGCTGAGAAGTGTTTTTTGTCCGACGGCAGCCATGCAACGCTCCTTTTATCACTATTTTTACAAAAAACCTAGATTGACATTTTTACCTTTAATCCATAAAGTGGCAACGCTTTATGCCACTAATCAATCCATCGCCGAGGTGTTTGTTGCAATAATATGGCGGCATTCAAGCTTTGCTCCTGCTCAGGGCAGTAATTACAGTCATGCGTGACAATTCGGAAAAACCGTCTTCGCAAAACCCCGCCGACATCGCACGCGAAGCGTTTCGCCGCTTGGCGACCCGTCGTATTGCCCCAACTCCGGACGCTTACCGCGGAATTTATAACGAAGTTGCCGGCACAGTCGATCAACAGGGACCAGAAAAGATATTGGCTGGTTTCGCCGACTTTATCTCCGAACTGCCCGACAAGATAAATTATTTCGGCCACCGGCTGCACAAAGCAGCGGCGGAGCGCGACTGGGAAGAATATTGCAAGCAGCTCACGCAATTAATTGAAAAAATCCTGGCGGATGCAAGTGCCGTCGAGTCTCCCAAACCGGTTGCCGCCGCCCTGCCTGCGCAACGTTCTGCTTCTGTTTTGCCGATTGAAGATCACCAGGCCAAATTGCTGCGCGATATGCTGGCCCGCACGCTGACCTTGGCCGTCGCTTCGCTGTTGCAAGCAGCGCCGCATCTGGCAGAGGAAGCGGAATCGCTCGCTAGCGCCGTCAAGGAAGCCACAACCGGCGCTTTGCTGAACGACACCTCCGCTCGCCTCAAACAACTGTGCTTCAAGATAGAGCTACGCAGCGGAGACATGGCCGAGGAACATGAATTATTGCTGCGTTTGTTCAAATTATTACTGGAAAATGTGACCGAACTACTGGATAACGACTCCTGGCTAAGCGGTCAGATCGCCAGCGTGCAGGCATTGCTTGCCGGCCCCATCAGCCATAATGCGTTAAAAGATGCAACTCGCAGCCTCAAGGAAGTAATCTACAAGCAAGGCATGCTGAAGCATAGCCTGAGCGATGCCAAAGTCACGGTCAAGAATATGATGATCACCTTCATCGACCGCTTGAGCGCCGTTGCTGCCACCACGGGCGATTATCACGAGAAAATCGACAAGTATTCGCAACAAATCAGCCAAGCGCAGAACATTGGCGAATTGAATAAAATCCTGGAGGACGTCATGCGCGAAACGCGCATCGCCCAGACCGAAGCCTTGCGCTCGCGCGACCAAATGATCAATGCGCGCCAGGAAGTGCAGGAAGCGGAGGCGCGCATCCAGCAATTGGAAAGCCAGCTTGAGCAAATGAGTGAACTGGTGCGCGAAGATCAATTGACCGGCAGCCTGAATCGGCGCGGCCTGGACGACGTGTTCGAACGCGAATTGGCCCGTTGCGAGCGGCATAATTCACCGCTTTGCGTGGCGATGCTCGATCTGGATGACTTCAAGCATCTCAACGACACGCACGGGCATACCGTCGGCGACGATGCCCTGGTGCATGTGGTGCGCGTCATCAAGGACACCCTCAGAAGCATGGACGTGATCGCCCGCTTCGGCGGCGAGGAATTCCTGATTATCTTGCCCGATACGGCATTAGAAGACGCCATGGACACCGTCACACGCGTGCAACGGGAATTGACCAAGCGCATTTTCATGCATAAGAACGAGCGCCTGTTGCTCACTTTTAGCGCGGGCGTGGCATTACGGATCGGCAATGAAGAACAGTTGTCGATAATCAAACGCGCGGATGCCGCCTTGTACAAGGCGAAGCGCGCCGGCAAGAATCGGGTCGTGGCTGCTGAATAGAGAGGACATAGCGTATAAGTTGGCTGCATAGCCCGACATTCAGCGCCGGAAGACCACGCATCGGAGCGGCAATCGCTTTTAGCGGAAGGCTTGCCGGGCTTTGCAGCCTCTTAATTCGGCATCTCGATTAAGCATTTTTTCGGTACCTCAATTCGAGTATCGGCGTTTTAGCGGATTCATTATTCATGAAAAAAAGTATGCCAGAGACATTGCAACCCACGCTCGATCCTTCGGATTGGCGAACCCTGCGCGAGCAGGGACATCGCATGCTCGACGACATGATGAATTATCTCGAGCATATCCGCGAGCGCCCGGTCTGGCAGCCGATTCCGCCTGAAGCACGCGAGAAATTCCGGTATCCTGCCCCGGCGGCATCGACTGACCTCGCTGCCGCGCACGACATATTCATGCACGATATCCTGCCCTATGCCGTCGGCAACAGCCACCCGGGCTTTATGGGATGGGTACAAGGCGGCGGTAATCCGGTCGGCATGCTGGCGGAAATGCTGGCGGCCGGGCTGAATGCGAATCTGGGCGGCCGCGATCAGATTCCTCTGGACGTCGAGCGTCAGG
Organism: Burkholderiales bacterium; assembly: GCA_044445195.1. Lineage (GTDB taxonomy): Bacteria > Pseudomonadota > Gammaproteobacteria > Burkholderiales > Burkholderiaceae_D > PKWO01. The sequence continues at coordinate 5,791 of JBIODP010000055.1, forward strand.
TATTGCAATGGGTGCGCGCATTTTTCCGCTTTCCGGACAGTGCCACCGGGTTGTTTGTGACAGGCAGCTCAATTGCCAATTTGATTGCGCTCTGGGTTGCGCGAACGGCAACGCTCGGCATTCAGGTACGCCGGCAAGGGATGGCTGCGGCCGACCGGCGCCTGGTCGCCTATGCCTCTGCCGGAGCGCATGGTTGCATCGCGCAAGCAATGGATCTGGCCGGGATCGGCACCGACGCCTTGCGGATTATTCCGATGAACGCGCAATATGAAATGGACGTGCGCTTGCTGGCGAGCGCCATTGCGACAGATCGGGCGGCCGGCCTGCAACCGTTTTTCATCGCTGCCACTGCGGGTTCGGTGGACGTCGGCGCGGTCGACCCGTTGGACGCGATTGCCGATCTGGCAGAGAAAGAGAATCTGTGGTTCCATGTCGATGGCGCTTATGGGGCGTTGGCTATCCTGTCGCCCGACATTGCACCGCGCCTGGACGGCATTGAACGGGCGGACTCGATCGCGTTCGATTTCCATAAATGGGGCCAAGTGCCCTACGATGCCGGATTTATCCTGGTGCGAGACGGCGCTCTGCATCAACAAACGTTTTCATCGCCGGCAGCTTACCTGAGACGGGAAGCCCGCGGCTTGGCCGGCGGTTCGCCCTGGCCCTGCGATTTCGGCCCCGACCTGTCGCGCGGGTTCAGGGCGCTCAAGACCTGGTTTACGATTCAGGTGTACGGCACCGAAAAACTGGGGCAAGTGATCTCCGGCACCTGCGCGCTGGCACAATACATGAAACAGCGCATCGAAACCAATCCGGCGCTGGAATTGTTAGCGCCGGTATCGCTGAATATCGTTTGCTTTCGCTACCACTGCCCCAATGCCGGGGGCGATTCCGCTGAAGCAGATCGTATCAACGCCGACATTGCAGTAGCACTGCAGGAGTCCGGCATTGCAGCGCCCTCCACCACCATTATTTCAGGTCGGCTTGCGATCCGCGCGGCCATCGTCAATCACCGCACCCAGCCGACCGACATCGACGCCCTGATAGAAGCCGCACTTTCATTTGGCGCAGCCATCTGCAAGACAGCATAAAAAAGGAAACCATGATGATGCCCCAGCAAGAAAATAACCAGAATGCGGAAGAGAAGGACGACAACGTTCCGCAACCGCTGATCGGCTTGGCGCCTTTAATGAGGCACGCATTTTCCGGGGTTAACCTGCGACCGTTCGGCATGCGCCTGGTGCAACGTTCAGCCTGCTACCCGCAGGATGCCAACACGCTCATGGATCTATCCACGATATTGCAATTGATCGGGGACCGCAAACTGGGTTTGGCCACGCAGGCGCAAGCATTGAAGCTTCAACAGCATTATCAACTGCCCGCCGCCACCGGCCATGCCGCTATCCGCTTATTGGCAATCGTCAGCGCCGGGGATTTGATGGCGAATACGCCGTTGGAATTCCTGATCGAAGAATCCGATATTGCACTGGACCTGTTATACGTTGCAGAGAATTTGCCGTTGCCGGCAACGCTACCCGAACATGATGCGGTATTCGTCGCCCTGGGCGAATCCGATCAAAATCAACCCTTGCTGGAGCATATCGCCCAGCAGGCGAAATCGTGGAGCCGGCCGTTGCTGAACGCACCGGAGCGGATTGCCCATTTGTCGCGCAATGGCGCCTGCGCGCTATTGGGAGCGACGCCCGGCATCTGCATGCCGGTGTCGGCGCGCATCGCACGCGCCGCACTGGAACAGATAGCCCGGAAGGACCTGGCCATTTCCGCCATTCTGCCGGATGGCGATTTCCCGATTATTGTCCGCCCGGTAGGCTCGCATGCCGGTCATGGCCTGGACAAGATCGACGATGCCGACGCCATTGAAAAATATCTGCAAGCAATGCCGCCCGAAGAGTTCCCTGAATTTTATGTTCAGCGTTTCGTCGACTATCGCAACAAGGATGGCCAATTCCGGAAATATCGGATTATTCTGATCGAGGGCAGACCTTATGCCTGCCACATGGGAATATCCGAACATTGGATGATCCATTACGCAAATGCGGGCATGACGGAAAACACAGAGAAAGGCACCGAAAAACGCGCTGAAGAAGCACAATTCATGGCGGATTTCGATACCGGATTTGCGCTGCGCCACGCGCAGGCATTCAGGGCTGTCGGCGACATTCTGAAACTCGATTACGTCGGACTCGATTGCGCCGAAACGACGGATGGAAAACTACTGATTTTCGAGGCCGATAACGACATGATCGTGCATGCGATGGACCCGGTGGATATGTTTCCATACAAACCAGCGGCAATGCGTAAAATATTCGATGCCTTTCATGCCATGCTGTCCAATGCGATCAAGCGCACCGCACTTTGAGCAGTTGGGATCACATCCCGACGATTGATCCCTTCCTGCTATTTCGGCCCAATGTCGCCAAGGGGAGGAGCGCGCTTGACCGGGAACAAACGCTGCGCGTCTATCGTCTATTGCAAGCAAATCTGTCCACGCGCAAGGAATTTGGCTGCGATAAATCCAGCAGCCGGCTGGCCGGTTTGCGTTGTCAATTAGGCCAGCCTGTCGCTTGCGGATATCGGGACGGTGTGCCGGTCAGCGCATTGCGTATCTGCGCAAGCATGCGTTTGGTCGTGCAAGCAACCGCCCATGGCGGCCGTGATGCTGAATATGTGATTGAAGAGGCAATAGCGACGCTTGATAAAACTGCACTGCTGGCAACATTATCTGCGGAGTAATGCAATTACTTTGTCGGATATTGCATTATAAATCCCGATTTTCGATAAATAATTACTTTTCATTACCTTGCATTATGTTATATTTCCATGCGGAAATAATACTATGCTTGCCGGTTAGCCTCTACCCAACGTATTGCAGTCTGATGTCATCGGCTGAAATATTTTTGGCCACCCCTAAATTTCCGCTGTATTTTGCCGAAAAGTAAGAAGAGAAGCATTAACAGGTCAGAAAGATTGATGCGTATTTTAGGCAGAGTAACGTTATTTATTTTTCGCTTTAAAACAATTAAAACAAATTCAAGTTCTTTAAATTATTTTTGCAAAAATTTATTGTTGCAAAAACCATTTTCCTTAAATTCGCCGACGCAGGCAACGATATTGGAGTTCTAACATGACGACCTATACCGCATCAGCAGCACAAACTCTCTATACTTCAAATCCACATGCGGTGTTTTCCATCTCGGATACCGACGCGAATTTGCGTAATGCCGCTTATGCATCGGCTGTAGGCGCAGCTACTTCCATTACCGTAACAGGCACTATTACACAGGCAGACCTGGCATTAATTGTCGCCCTGAATGCCAACACCTTTTTAAGCGCGGCAACAGCCGCAACCTACGTTTCAGGTGCGCATGGGGCATTTTCCGTATCGGATACAGCGGCAAATTTACTGCTTGCCGCTAATGCGGCAGCCGTCACTGCCGCGGCGTCGGTTATCGTCACAACCCCAGTTACGGCGTCGCAATTGTCCACAGCGACAGTCGGCAATGTCGCTCACCTGAATTCGCATGTCATTTATACATCGATCAGCGACACGATCGCAAACCTGCTGCTGCTGACCGGAGGCCTGTCCTCCACATTCATCACGCACGGCAGCAACGTCAACGTGACGGGGCCGGCGGCGACAGTTGCGCAGTTAGTACTGCTGCACAATGCAACGGCGACAGGCACCGTGACTTCAGCGGCAATTAGCGATACTGCAGCAAACCTGATAACAGGCATTGCATACATTACCAGCGGCACCGCCGTGACCGTCACCACCACCGCGACGGTCGCCCAACTGAAAGCGATCGACGTTGCCAGTGAGAGTCTGTCCGGGTCCAGCATCGTTCATCATCTGACTTACACTGCGATCACCGATTCCGCAGTGGATCTGATTCCATCAGGCGTTGTCTCCACCTATGTCACGAACGGCATCAACGTGACCGTGACCGGGTCGTCGACGATCGCGCAACTGACAGCGATCCACGCATTGAATGGCACAGGAACCGTAACGGCAACCGCAATCACGGATACGGTGGAAAAACTGCTGCCGTCCGGCGTTGCCTCCACCTATCTCACCGGCGGCGTCAACGTGACCGTGACGGATGCGGCGACCCTCGCCCAACTGGCCGCGTTGAAGACAAAGACGGTTACCGGCACGGTAACGGCACATATCGTTTCCGATTCGGTAGCGGACTTATTTACGTCAGGCGCCACGTTCTCGGCTGGCGCTACTAGCTACATCCTGCACGGCACTAATGTAAATGTGACGGGCACGGGAGCAAATGCGCCGACCATCGCCCAGTTAACCGCAATCAAAACGGCAAACGGCATCGGGTCGCTGACTTACGCAGGAATCACCGATACGGCAGCAAACCTGGCGCCGCAGCTAGGCGCTCCCTCCATATTCATTACCAGCGGCACTGCCGTGACCGTCACCACAGCGGCGACCCTCTCCCAGTTGGCAGCGATAAAAGCCGACACTGCAGCGTTGAGTTATACCGCAGTAAGCGACACGGCGGCGAAACTGGCGGCCGACGCGGCCACGCACAGTGGCGCGGGTACTTATGTGACGACAGGCAAGGCCGTTACTGTGACTACTGCGGCAACCTTAGCCCAACTGGCCGCGATCAAAGCAGCAGATGCCACCGGCACGCTGACTTACACAGCACTGAGCGACACAGCGGCGAATCTGGCAACGGCGGCAGGCGTCTTGACGGCGGCAGGGACGGCATACGTCCTGCACGGCGATAATGTGAATGTCACAACCGCAGCAACCGTTGCCCAACTGACTGCGATCAATACGGCGACGGGAGGCAGGGCAACCTACACCGCGCTTACCGATACCGCAGCGAACCTGGCGCCGGCCGGCGTTGCCTCGCCCTATATTGTGCATGGCACCAGCGTGACCGTAACGACCGCAGCATCCCTCGCCCAACTGGCGGCAATCAACACGGCAACGGGGGGCGCGGCAACCTACACGACATTGGCCGATACGGCTGTAAATCTGGCGGCCGACGCGGCGACAAACTCAGGTCACGGCACTTATGCGATAACAGGCAAAGCCGTGACGGTAACCAATGCGGCGACCTTAGCCCAACTGGCCGCCATCAGCGCAGCGACGGGTGTGGCCCCAACCTACACAGCGCTGGCGGATACTGCATCGAATCTGGCGACCGATGCGGCAACGCACGGCGGCGCAGGCACTTTTGTCACGACAGGCAAGCTCGTCACCGTGACCACTGCGGCATCTTTAGCCCAATTGGCCGCCATCGATACGGCGACTGTATCCGGGACGGGAAGTAGTGCCGTTCATCATCTGACTTA
>JBIODP010000056.1:0-11065 GCA_044445195.1 Burkholderiales bacterium
GGCCGTCCGCCGCGAGGCGAGGAATAGGGCCACAGAGACGAGCGTATTAAGTTACGGTGAAACGCGGTAACCTCCACCCGGAGCAATTCCAAATAGGCACGCGTTGAGGTTGCTCGCGGAGCGTGCGGGTAGGAAGCTTGAGCCGTGAAGCAATTCACGGCCTAGAGGAATGGCTGTCATAGCGGGGCAACTCGCCGTAACAGAATCCGGCCTATCGGCTTACTTCATTTTCTTTTGTGTCAGTATCAACTTCGACATCAACCTCGACCAATTCGACCCATTTATCGCCATGCGCCGCCACTCTGCCGTACCGCCCGAACCTGCGGCCAATCAGGCCACCCGTAACGACTGGGGCACGCTTAAAACCCTGTTTCCCTACCTGTGGGCTTATAAATGGCGGGTTTTGCTGGCGTTGATATTCCTGGTCGGCGCCAAACTGGCTAATGTCGGCGTGCCGCTGGTGCTCAAAAAGCTGATAGACAGTCTGGCGATCACGCCTGCCCATCCGCAGGCCATGCTGGTGCTGCCGCTCGGGCTATTGGTGGCTTACGGCGCATTGCGGCTATGCACAACGCTGTTTACCGAATTGCGCGAGTTTGTATTTGCCCGGGTAACGCAACGCGCGGTGCGCACCATCGCGTTACAGGTTTTCCGGCATCTGCATGCGTTGTCGTTGCGCTTTCACCTGAATCGGCAGACCGGCGGCATGACGCGCGATATCGAACGCGGCACACGCGGCATTGCGTCGCTCGTATCGTATTCGCTGTTCAGCATTCTGCCGACACTGGTCGAGATAACGCTCGTGCTTGGCTACCTGGTGACGCATTACGACGGCTGGTTTGCCGGCATTACGGCAATCGCATTAGGCACTTATATTACCTTTACCGTATTGGTGACAGAGTGGCGCACGCATTTCCGCCGGACCATGAACGACCTTGATTCAAAGGCGAATACCAAGGCGATCGATTCTCTGATCAATTACGAAACGGTCAAATATTTCTGCAACGAGGATTATGAAGCGGAGCGTTATGACCGGGGCCTGAAGCGCTACGAAACGGCTGCGGTGAAATCGCAAACCTCGCTGTCGATCCTGAACACGGGGCAGTCGATGATCATTGCCCTCGCGGTGACCTTGATCCTGTGGCGCGCGACGCAGGGGGTGATCGACCGCACGATGACGCTGGGCGATCTGGTGCTGGTCAATTCATTCATGATCCAGTTGTACATCCCGCTCAATTTCCTGGGTGTTATTTATCGTGAAATCAAGCAGAGCCTGGCGGATATGGAGCGCTTGTTTTCCCTGCTGGACCAGCATCGCGAGATTGCCGATTTGCCGCAGGCCAAGCCGCTGCGGTGCGACGGCGCGGAAATCCGGTTTTCCCATGTCGATTTTTCCTACGAGACGAAGCGGCAGATATTATTCGATGTCGACTTCACGATTGCGGCAGGAACCACCACCGCCGTAGTCGGGCATAGCGGTTCCGGAAAATCCACGCTGGCGCGTTTGCTGTTTCGCTTTTACGACATCAGTCGCGGAGAGATCGGCATCGATGGGCAGGATCTGCGCGACGTGACTCAACATTCGCTACGCATGTCGATTGGCATCGTGCCGCAGGATACGGTATTGTTTAACGATACGATTGAATACAATATCGGTTACGGCAAGACCGGCGCCACCAGGGACGAAGTGGTTGCGGCGGCAAAAGCGGCTTATATCCACGACTTCATCGAGACCTTGCCGGACGGTTACGCGACGATGGTGGGCGAGCGCGGCCTGAAGTTGTCGGGAGGGGAAAAACAGCGCGTTGCGATTGCCAGAACCGTGTTGAAGAATCCCGCTATCCTGGTTTTCGATGAAGCGACCTCGGCGCTGGACTCCAAGGCGGAGCAGGCGATTCAGGCGCAATTGAGAGAGATAGCGCAGAATCGCACGACCCTGGTCATTGCGCATCGCTTGTCGACCGTTGCCGATGCAGCGCAAATTCTGGTGCTGGAGCACGGCCGCATCGTCGAACGCGGCACCCATGCGCAGTTATTGGCGGCGAACGGCGCCTACGCCCAGATGTGGGCGCGGCAGCAAGCCCACCCGGAAGAGGAGCAAGGGTCGCTACTCGACGATTCGATTGTCGATCCGCTTATTGATCCACTGGTTGATTCGAGTAACGGACAGGTATTGCTAGCTTGACCGAACAGGAGCTTTCATGACAAATCACGCCGACAATGCCTCAGCAAGCCGTATTCAGCGCATCACGATAACCCGCCCAGACGACTGGCACTTGCATTTGCGCGATGGCGCCGCATTGGCCAGCGTGCTGCCGCACACGGCGCGGCAATTCGCGCGGGCCATCGTGATGCCGAATTTAAAGCCGCCGGTCACCACGACGGCGCAAGCGGCCGCCTACCGCGCCCGCATAATGGCAGTATTGGCCGCATTGCCGGAAGGCATGCCGGGGGCGGGCTTTGAGCCTTTGATGACGCTATACCTGACCGACAATACCGGCGCGGATGAAATCCGGCGGGCGAAAGAGAGCGGTTTTATTCACGCGGTCAAACTGTACCCGGCCGGTGCCACGACCAATTCCGACGCCGGCGTCAGCGACTTGGGAAAATGCATGAAGGCGCTGGAGGCCATGCAGGAAGTCGGCATGCCTTTTCTGGTTCACGGCGAAGTGACCGACCCGGCGGTCGATATTTTCGATCGCGAGGCGGTGTTCATCGAGCGCGTATTGCAGCCGCTGAAACGGGATATGCCGCAACTCAGGGTCGTGTTCGAGCATGTCACGACCAAGGATGCCGCACAGTATGTGATGTCGGCTGATGATACCGTGGCCGCGACCATCACTGCGCATCATCTGCTGTACAACCGCAACGATATTTTCAGGGGCGGCATCCGCCCGCATTACTACTGCTTGCCGATACTCAAGCGAGAAGAACATCGGCTGGCGCTGGTGAGGGCGGCCACTTCGGGAAATCAAAAATTCTTCCTTGGCACCGATTCTGCGCCGCATGCGAAGGGTTTGAAAGAGCAGGCGTGCGGGTGCGCCGGATGCTATACGGCGTTGCATGCGATGGAGTTGTATGCGCACGCTTTCGATCAAGCCGGTGCGCTGGATAAGCTGGAGTGCTTCGCAAGCATTAATGGGCCGGCATTTTATAGATTACCGCGCAATATAGAAACCGTCACACTGGAGCGCGCGCCGTGGACGGTGCCGTTAGAGTTGCCGTTGGGCGACGCCACTATCGTGCCTTTGAATGGCGGCGAGACGATTGAGTGGAAGCTGGTTTAATGCCGGATGCAGGGCTCGACCGGATTGACTGGGGTGTGCCGTGGCTGGCCGGTTTGCGGACAGTTGCCGAGCCGGTTTTGGACACTGCGGATTGGCGTTCCAACCTGAATGCAGCGGCGCAGGCGAAAGCGCTTCGCAATTATCGCGAGCTGCCGATTCGTTTTGTGCCGCAAGCAGATTTACCATCGGGAACTGCCTATGAAGCATTCATCGGCGAGACCGGGTGCGTGCCGACACGCGCCAATCGCCATGACTTTTTCAATGCGCTGGTGTGGCTTTCCTATCCACAGGTAAAAAAGCAGCTTAATGCGTTGCAGGCAATTGAAATTGCCCGATCCGCATCCAATCAGGCGCCTGGTTCAGGCAATGCCTTGCGCGGCAAACTGCGCGATGCGGCAACCATCTTCGACGAGAACGCCGCATTGTTTGCGAGCGCTGATGAAGAGTTGACTGCGGCACTGCGCGCGCATCGCTGGCAGGAGCTGTTCGTGACGCGCCGCGCGGCGTTTGGGCGCACTTGCAATGTGCGGTTGTTCGGGCATGCGCTGATGGAAAAACTGGTTGCGCCTTATAAGGCGATTACCGCGCACGCATGGGTCGTGGCAGTCGAGCCCGGGTTTTTCAGTTTGTCCGACGATGAGCAGCGGATGCAGCTTGATGTGCTGGTCGGCAGGCAATTGGCATCAGGCTTAGCTACCTCGGATTTCACCCCATTGCCGGTGCTTGGTATTCCCGGATGGTGGGTGCCGCAGGACGAAGCCTTCTACACTGACCAATTTGTTTTCAGGCCGAAGCGGGGTAACCGCAGCGGTGGTTGTACTTTACTGCCCAATCTATCCACTTCGACTCGATAAGGGACTTTGCTTGGTTTTTGCTCCGTGGGGAGATGCCCGGGGTAACCCAGTGGCTGAATAGTTACGCTTCGCTAAAGAAAGTATCAAAGAAAGGCGAACGCATGGATGCTGCAGGTCAGCTTTACCCAATTGCGGACAGTGACGGCTTGCTGTTGGCGGGATAAGAAATTTCACATTTGAATGGCGGCATTCCTAAACTCGACTGATCCAGAATGACCCTCTTGTAGTCATCAGAATTTTCAAAAAGTAGACATAGCCGGGCCGACAGTCGACTTTCTATCCCCAGCCTACAAACAATCCGCTCTCTTCTGTAAGGACTGAACCAATTCAGGGACAGTTCCAGAAGGTGAATAAGGCTTGGCACTAGGATTCAGGCGGATGTTCTCAGCGTAGACATTTAACGTTTGGTCATAATAGCTACATGCCTTTGTATGCTCATTGAGCATCAAGGATGAATAGGCCATGTTGAAGTACACATTTGTTAAGGCATCAAACTGGTTAGCGTCGCGAAGTGGCTTCTCCGCACGAGCGTACTGTTCTAAAGCCTTTGAGTAATAACCCAAGGACTTATCTTTTAAATTCCCCAATGTTACCGATTGGTCTCGGAACTTGTTCTCCCGATAAGCCTTTCCCTCCTTGCCAAATATGGATGGTGATCGGAGGAAATCGGCATACGCACGGTAGGCGTTGCCGAGCCCATGAGGATCGTCGCGTTCTTGGTAGATTGCTATCGCTTCCCAAATAAGTCTTTCAGCAGGCAAAGCTCGATCTTGACGCCCATATAAGTCCTCTGCATCTTGTAGTTTTCTAAGTGGATCAGATGTAGCAACAATTCCGACTCCGGCACAACCAACCAAAAGCAAAAAGCTGAACAAGCTAACCAGAAACCATATCCTGCACATAAGGCCGCTCCTTGAACCGGATAACTTCATATGGACAATATTGTTATGGCAACAACATCTGCCACACTGCAAATAATAAGGCAACCTCAAAGGGCGGCTTTTGGCCGGCCTTGCCCATTCGGTGTAATTGTACTAAGCGGTCATCCGCGTAAATGCTGTATTATTGCCACAATAACATTTTGACAGTTATCAAGCAACAGACTGAATGGGCGAGATCGGCCATTTCCCGCCAGTCGGGGGCCGGGTCAATCGGGTTCGTTTTGTTAACGTTATCGTTATTTCACTCGCTGGACCGCCGGACGGTGAAGACGATCAATATGTTCCCCGAAAGCTTAATGGCATGAAGCTCAGATGTATTATAAATATGGTCTGGTTACTTATAGCCATTACAGTGGCGGCACTTGCTGGATGTTCTTCTGCACATAACTTGAATACTGATGGCAGCAACCCTTGGGGTGGTGGTTTTAGGGATCAAGAAATAAAGCCAGGATTTTACCGCCTAACTGCAACAGGAAATGTCACAATCTGGCCAAGTTTCGGTGCTGCTATTGGAACTTGGCGAGGTCGCGCTGACCAGTTATGCGGCACGAATGCTTACCAAGAGATCGTAGAAGGTCAAAGTGAAGGGTATAGAGGGAACCTCCAATCTTATATTTATAAGTATGGAACAGTAGATTTACCAAAGTACAACACGTCAATTTGGGGTTATATTCTTTGCAACGCATCTGGAACTACTCCTGAAGAAGCTGTTAACTATCTAAACGAAATTGAAGCAGCGAACATTCAAGCGCAGATTGCTAGAACTAAAGAGGAGCTCGAGGAGCTTGAAAAACTTGGAGGAAGTGGCTGTAACGTCAGTGATGCTAGTACTACAGCAGAAAATTTTCTCAGGCGTGGCAAGATTCTATCTTCAATTGAAGATTACCAATCGGCGATGAAGTGTTTTATGCAGATACAAGAAATGGGGAAAGATACAAATATCTACCGTGAATCTTGTTCGGCTATTGGATTGATGTATGAGCTTGGACAGGGTGTTGAAAAGGATCTCCCAGAGGCGAAGCGATGGTACAAAAAAGCTGGGCTTTGAAGTCGCGATGCCGAGCCTGTCCTAAGCTCAATGTTCTCTATGTTGAACTACCAATGTTCAAAAGCGTCTGCTATGGAGCAAGCCGTATGTCTCTTCAGGATCGTTCAGGCTCATTCGATTCTTGGAATGCCGCCATTCAAACGTAAAATTTTTCATCTCGCCAACGGGGAGCGTCACGGTCCGCAACTTGGTCAAAACCATCGTACAACCCAAAAATATGCAATGCTCGGTAAGCACCGCCGGCAAGCGGCCATCGTCGATTTTCTTGGCATTGACTCAACCATGATAATTGACGGTGATTCGGCTCAAGGTGATTTTAAATAAATCCACGCAGGATATTGAAAATATCAAGTATTCTTAGTCGCTGCACATACTTTCATAAATAGAAATTCGGGGAGATATGAAATGACAAAGCATGGCAAGGGCACGGCGTTCATCACGGGCGGAGGTTCAGGCATTGGTCGTGCAATTGCCAAAGCAATGGTTGCACGCGGAGTTCATGTTTGCGTGGCGGACATCAACTATGCCAATGCGCAGTCAGTCGCCCGTGAATGCGGCGCAGGCACACAGGCAATAAATCTGGACGTTCGTGACGCTACTGCAGTCAAAGATGCAATAGAGTCATTCGCTGCCACCAATGGTCAATTGGACTACCTATTTAATAACGCCGGCATCGCCGCAGCGGGGGAAACCAATGACATTCCACTGTCAGAGTGGCGCAAATTGGTCGATGTCAACCTGTATGGGGTATTGCACGGCGTACTCGCGGCCTATCCAATCATGCTTAAACAAGGCTCAGGGCATATCGTGAACACCGCATCTTTGGCGGGATTAGGACCGGCGCCATTGTTCGGACCTTACGCAATGACTAAGCACGCTGTCGTCGGTTTGAGTATTAGCCTACGCATTGAAGCCGCAGCGCGTGGTGTGCAAGTGAGCGTCCTTTGTCCAGCAGCCGTCGAAACACCTCTTTTGGACAGCGAAAATACGAACGACGTAAAAATCGCGTCTGCTCCAAACGCCAGAAGATTCCTTACAGCACTAGCTGGGCCGCCTTACTCAGTGGAAAAATGCGCTAGCGAGGCACTTGCTGCGATTGCCGAAAACAAAGCCGTCATTGTGCTACCTGGAAGAGCTCGAATTGCGTGGAGACTGGGGCGATTTTTTCCGAGTCTCGTGGAAATGATCAGTAAATCTGCGGTGGCCGATGAGCGGAAAAAATTGTTAAGCCAGTCAAGTTAGCATTTGGATTCATCCGAAATGTCAATTGATATGAGAAGTTGATTCTCGATTGAATGGCCGCAAAACAAAATCTTATATTAATCTGGGGATTTCTATCAATAGTTATCCATCAACTATCCATGGCAATTGCCGGTAGTGAACACTTAGCGAATCACGCAACAGTATTGATTAGCGTGCCAAGCGTTTGATCAGCGGCTTTGACAACCTGCGCAGACAAATCAAAGCCGAATTGGTATTGCAGCGAGCTGACCGTTTCCGCCACCAGATCGGTGCCACTTGGCATGCCAACGGCCGCTGCACTTTGCGCAACGGTGGGCCCTGTGGCAGTTACATTAACGCCGCCACCAGCGCTATCTTGAAAGCTGGCTTGCAGCGGCTGAAATCCGGTCGTTTCTGCATTTGCAACATTGTTCGCCGACAAATCCACAGCATTTTGAAATGCTTGCATGCCGGCGAGGCCGCTCCCTAGCGCTGAAATGGACATGATGGCCTCCGCGAAACAATCATCTTGATACCGGAGCGAATAGCACGCCTCGGATATGCAAATAGGTTACACCAATTTTCATGCCTTAAGTGCCGGAAAACGGCAATTTTGCGACAGCAGTGATTTTACATTTACGGTCCGCACTCGCGCCAGTGGCTGAATAGTCACGGCGAAGCAAAGAGTCGGAGTTACAATATTACCGTTAAAGGAGATGAATATGCCAATTTACGAATACGCGTGCAAGAAGTGCGGGCATGAATTTGAGGCGCTTGTCCGTTCGAGTACCATTCCCGATTGCCCGGGTTGCCGTTCGACCGATCTGGAGAAGAAACTTTCTGTCTTTGCTTCCCCGAAGCCGACCCCAAAAGGCGCGCCAGCCGTGGCCGGTCCTTGCGGTTCGTGCGGCCATCCGGATGGCCCGGGGAGTTGCGGTCTGCACTGACGCGGCGTCTGCCTGTTTGTAAAATCGAATGCGGTGGTAAAAAGCCGTTGGGCTTTGCAGCCCAACCTACCCGCTGGCTACTGGCGTCATGCGCATTCCGCTCGGACTTCATTTACTCGCTCGCGCTTTCTCTTTCCAAAAACGCACCCTGCACTCGCGCCAGCGGGTGAAGAGTTACGAGATGCCATTGAATGGCAGCGAATTGTTTATAGCATTATTTCGGGCGACGGCGGCATGAATACGCTATCCGGGATGTTGTCCGGGTACTCTGTCTTTTCTATGACGGTGTGGCCGATGTTTTGACCCAACGCGAATTGTTCTTCCTTGCCCGCGCGCACACGGCCGTTTTCCTTGCGGAAGTCCGAGTAGACGGTAGAGAACTCGACGGTGTTGCCGCTGCTTGTCAGGATGCCGCGGGAGCGCAGGATGTAGCCGGTTTCCGGATCTATCTCGACGATTAGCTTGAGCCGATCTTCAAGAGGAATTTCAAATGCCCGCACTGTCTTGCCCTCTGCGTTCGAGCCGGTGCCGAGGTCAATGGCAGCGGACTGCCTGGCGAGTATATTCCAGGGCAGCGCGACGCGTGCTGCCTGCAGGGAAATGGCGCCGCGAAGCAGTGAATTGGCAGGCCTGCCATCCTTCCAAATTTGCGTGCCGACCATCGCCCGCATTTCGACGCCCGACGCGTAGCCGATCTCGATCCGGAATCGGTCGGGGGCCTTGTACTGTCGCAACAGCGTGCCGCGGCCACGCACCTCTGATGTTGTGGAGCCGGTTTCGCGAATTGCCGTTGGCGCTGCGGCGCCATATGCGGATGCAACTTTTTCAAAAATCTGCTGCGGGGATTCCGCCGCATCGGCAGCATCGGCGGCATCGGTATATCCCGCAACGAAAATGCAGAACGAAGACAGCAGCACTAAGGCAAGCGATTTCAAGAGAATTATCCTTTCGACAGGCTAGGGGGATTGACTCTCGCAGCCGGCAGACAGTGCCTATCTACGGCATTCACCGCATAAAGCGGTTTTCCGGTTTAGCCCAATGCGTCGTTTACCTGATCGTGAAACTCGGCCAGGCTTACCGCATTGCCGATTTCGCGCGGCAATGCGTCGCGGACCGAGAATACGCCCAGAATTTTGCTTGCGGGCGAGACGATGGGCAGGTGCCTGAAACCGCGTTCAATCATGATGAGAACCGCTTCGGAGACTTTCGTATCGGGCCCCACGCTTTGCGGGTCGGCAGTCATGACCTCGGATACGCGGGTGGTTTGCGGGTTGAGCGCCTTGGCCAGCACACGGGTCATCAGATCGCGTTCGGTCAAAATGCCCAGCATGGCGCCGGCGGGGTCAATAATGAGCACGCTGCCAATATTCGCTTTGGTCATGGCGCAGGCGGCATCCCACACGCTGGCGTGCGGAGGCAAGCTGACCACATGGCGTTGGGACATGCATTGAAAAACGGTACGTTCAGTCATGGCAAAAGTCCTCTCAAGTCATCCCAAATGTAACACATATTGTAACTATTCAGCCCTAGCGCAGCGACGCGTTCATCTTTTCCAGCGCTTGCGAACCAGGGCAAAGCTGACTCTTATTGAAGACATTCAGGGGCGTATCGCTGGTATTGAGCGACGTGTGCAAGTCGACCGCTACCGGATCGAGGTATAACAATCCCGTGACGATTTCCCCGCGCGCCTGGTGCGCGTTGATGTAGCTCAGGGCGGTGTAGCGGTCGGCAGGGTCGTAGTCCGCATGCAACTTGCGCAGGCGCAGCGTGGACCCGTCGTGCTGCTGCACCTCGATGACTTCGCCTGGAGCGTATTCGGCAGTGATTTCACTGTGCTGCGAAATAAAATCGATACTGCTTACCGCTTCGTTGTGCTGGCGCACATAGTCGTAGCTCTTGGTGCTGCCGCTATGGTTATTGAAGGTGACGCAAGGGCTGATAATATCGATAAAGGCAGCGCCGCCATGGTCGATCGCGCCCTTGATGAGAGGCACGAGTTGCGCCTTGTCTCCCGAGAAGCTGCGCGCAACATAAGTGGCGCCCAACTGCAATGCGAGCCCCACCAGATCGACCGGGTTGTCGCGGTTGACCACGCCTTTCTTGCTTTTCGAACCGCGGTCCGCCGTGGCGGAAAACTGTCCTTTGGTCAAGCCGTAGACGCCGTTGTTCTCGACAATGTAAGCCATCCGCACGCCGCGCCGCATGGCGTTGGCAAATTGCCCGAGGCCGATCGATGCCGAGTCGCCGTCGCCGGAGATGCCCAGGTACAGCAGGTCGCGGTTGGCAAGATTGGCGCCGGTCAACACCGAGGGCATGCGCCCATGCACCGTATTGAAACCGTGCGAAGCGCCCAGGAAATAGTCCGGCGTTTTTGAGCTGCAACCGATCCCCGAGAGTTTGGCGACGCGGTGCGGCTCGATGTCGAGTTCCCAGCAAGCCTGGATGATGGCCGCTGATATAGAGTCGTGTCCGCAGCCTGCGCACAAGGTGGAGATGCGGCCTTCGTAATCGCGCCGGGTATAGCCGACCTTGTTAGGGGTGAGCGTAGGGTGGTGCAGTTTTGGCTTGGCAAGATAGGTCATGCTGCCTCCTTTTGCGGGGAAGTCATTTCAGCTGCGGCTTTCAGGTTCTTTTCAATCGCATCGGTGATGAAGCGCGCGGTAATCGGCGTGCCGTCGTAGTGCAATACCTTCTGCAACTGCGCCGGGTTGATTGCCAACTCGTTGACTATCAGGGAGTGCATCTGCGCGTCGCGGTTCTGTTCCAC
>JBIODP010000057.1:0-10803 GCA_044445195.1 Burkholderiales bacterium
CCGATGGACAGCGTCGAATACAGTTCATGCCCTTCGACGTTTATCGGCTGCCGGGCGGAGCCAAGCAGCTGCCCGGCACGCCGTTGCGCATCGGCCAGGTCGCCCGACCAGCGCACCAAAACGAAAGCATCGCCGCCGAAACGGTAAAGTTTTTCTTGTTCGGCGATGATGCCGTCACGCAGGCGCTCGGCAATCTTGACCAGCCAGCGCTCGGTTTCAACCGCGCCAAAGCTCTCAAAAATCTCGCGCTCCCGATCAGCAACGATCATCAACACCGTTCCTGCCCGCTGCTCCATATATGCCGCAGTCAGGTCTTGGCGCAAGCGATATTGATTGGGTAGCGCTGTCGCGGGGTCGAAAAACGCCTGATAGGCAAGCTTTTCCTCAGCTTGCTTACGCGCAGTCACGTCCTTGACGTACACGTGAAACTCGGAAAAATCGACCAGGTGCGACACCGTGCATTCAAGGGTGTGTTTGCCATGGGCATATTCGAATTGCGTGCCGGAAGCCGGGGTTGTTCTGGTTTCCGCCAAATGCTGCTGCAAATCGGCGGGCAGCAATTGCGCCGCCGTGGTGGACGCAAGATTCAACCGGGTGAGCAATTCGGCTGTCGCCGGATTGGCATAGAGCACCTCGCCGGACGCGCCCAGGCGCAACACCGGGTTAGGGTCGCGCTCCGGAAACATCGCCAGCCGGCGACGTTCCACGCCTTCGCGGATAATGGCAACGACATAGTAGCCCACAAAGAAAGCGATGCCAAAAATTAAAACCGAAAAGCCGATGACCCAGCTCACCATGATGGAAACGCTGTTTTGGGAATCCGCCCCCAGATTGTCTACCGTTCGCTGGTTGGCCGATGTCATGGCAGCGAGCGTTGCCTCTATCTGCCGCACCTTCGGCTTGACCAGCGCCAATAGCACGCGCGCCTGATCCCAATCTACATTATCGCTGGCAAGCGTGACGGACAGCGCGTCGGACAGCTTCCTCATTTCCGCCAGCCGCGTGCGCAACGCCAATACCTGATCATGCGAACCGCTGTCTTTTTCGAGTTCATCGACTAACTTGCCCAGATGGCGGTCATTCAGCGCGCGCTGCGCCTGGAACGATTCCTTGGTAGCGGTAAAGGAATAGTATTCATAAAGCAGGCGCTCTTCGTCGGCAACGACACCGCGCAACTCGCCGATACGCTGGGACAAAGGAAGTTTCTCGGCGATAAACATCCGGTTGACGGCCTGCACCGAATCGCCCAGAGTGACGATGCGCGCAGAGACTGCAATACCGATGGCCAATATGAGCAGAAAAGCCCACCATATTCTGCGCTGAAGCATTGCTCGCCTTTCTTGACGACCTGAATTACCAGGATTTTAAGCGGATTTTTGTAATCGTTTTTCCAGCCAGGCATCGATCGACCATGCGCCTCGACTTATCAACAATAACACACCCAGCAACAGACCCCAACAAAGGTGCTGGTAGTGCCCCGCCTCGCTCAACCCTGTGTCGTAAGAAATCACCGCGACCAGGTTAAGGATGAACAACCCGGCTGCCGCGAAGCGCCCGAACAGCCCCAATACAAGCAGCACGGACAGCCCAAGTTCGGCGCCGGCTGCCAGGGTAGCCGCCAATTCCGGCGGCAGTAATGGCACGTGGTACACATCGTTGAACAGATACAGCGTGCTGTCCCAGTTTTGTATTTTGGTCAAACCGGACTTGAAAAATACGTTTGCCAGAAATAGCCTCAGGCCCAGATCGAACAAGGGCGCCAGATATTCCGGCAGGTGCGAGGCCGCATAGTAAAACCGGGCAAGGCGTGCCAGTGCTTTCATGGCAGTGCGCTCAGGCTGAAACCGGCCAGCACGCCTTGCGCTGCCAGATTCGACAACGCGGCCGGCAAGTCGAAGTCCGGGTAATGCTCATGGGTGGCGGCAGTGGCTGCTCCCAGCGGCATTCCGGCCTGCATGCTTTGCAGCCATGCGGCGTCCGCTGCCGATAGCTCGCCGACCTGGACAACGTCATCCTTGCGGCTGACTAAGGCATTGCAGGCGCCGCTACTCAAATCGATGTGAAAATCGCTGGACGCCCCGGGCTGGTGCGCGTGCCAGATGGCGGCAATGGGATACCGGGAACGGACCAGATGGCAGGACGGATGGGTGTGCAACATCAGGTCGGGATACTGTTCGGGCGGTATCTGCGCCAGCTTGCCGATATCCAGCGCGGCTGCATCATCCGCAAAATAGGCGCAGTGGCAGGCCCATTCCAGGGCTGCCATATCCGGCAGATAAGCCAGTTCCTGCGCAGGCTCGAAGGCAGCGACAAATTTTGCCATCTCCGCGCCGTAGCGATGCAGGTTGCCGCTGCGTGAAAGATGCTGCTCGATATAGCGCTTCGTCATGTGCCGGAAAAATTCCTTGCCTACCAGTTGCTCGACGACTGGATAGGCGCCCGCAAGCGCGTCATGCAGATTGCCGCGATAATTGTTGCGGTAAACCTCGATGGCGACATCGGCGGAATAATTCCGGTAGTTCAGGGTTATCAGCGGCGACGACGGCTCGCCGCGCACGATGGCGCGGGCGAAACCGCAGAGATCGTCATTCAGCGCAGACATGCATGTTCTCCATCCGTTGCTGCGCTTTCGCCGCCTCGCCCATCAGCACCGGCAACGCCGGGATATCGGTATCCCATTCGATCAGCGTGGGTCGCGGGCCGATATGCTGCAAGACCTGTTCATACAATTCCCACACTTCCGGATAAACGGCGTGGTCATGCGTATCGATCAGGCAGCCGTCCCGCATGCTGTAACCGGCCAGGTGGTATTCCTTCACTGCTGCCGCAGGAATAGCGTCGATGAACGCGGCTGCATCGACGCCCAGGTTGCGCGCGTTCACATACAGGTTTTCCACATCGAACAGGATCCCGCAACCGGTGAGGCGGGTCAGTTCAGCCAGGAATTCGCCCTCCGTCATTTCACTGTGCGGAAAAGATAAATAACTGGAGAGATTTTCCACCAGCAACTCGCGGCCTAATGTTTCCTGCACCTGCTCCACGCGGCGCGCCACATGGGATAATGACTCAACGGTATAGGGAAACGGCAACAGGTCGTTGATGACCATGCCCGCCGCGCTGCTCCAGCACAGATGCTCCGACACGGCAGCGGGTTGCACCGCACCGCACAGCCGATGCAATGCGGATAAATGCGCCTGATCGAGGGGATCAGGCGAAGCCAGCCCCATGCCTACGCCATGCAGACTGACGGGGTAATGTTCGCGCACCTTGAGCAAGGTGCGCAGGGGCGCGCCGCCGCCGAAAAAATTCTCGCTATGCACCTCCACCCAGCCGAGCGCCGGCTGTTTTTCCAGCACTTCGCGGTAATGGGGCGCCCGCAACCCGATACCGGCGGTACTGGGCAAAGTACTCGGCAAGGTATGTTTTGCGGGCATGGCGATTACGAACTTTTCAGGGTGCCGCCGGCAATCTTGCTGCAAGTGCCTTTGGGAACTGAGATAAAATCCATGGGGTCGTTGTTTTTGCTGGCCTGGCCCGCGCAGGCATGCAGGCTCTTGTTGCTTGCGCAATCGTTCTTGCCGGCCTTGGCAACGCCAAAGCATTGCTCCATGTCTGTTTTTTTGTCGTCGGCGCTGGCGTTGCCGGCCATGCCCAGCACCAGTAAACTGCCAATTGCCGCGGAGAGTATGTAATTGTTATTCATAATGAAATCCTTTTTGTCGGTTGAGTCGGTTGATTTAGCATGCGCGGATTAAAGTTCATTGGCCTCAATGAACTATTGGCTTTTCGCCCACGCATCGACCTATTCGGAATGCAGTGAAAAAAGGTTACATCAAAAATATGGAACGCATGTGGCTGACAAGACAGGGGATGTTGAAGTATTGATGAAGCGGTCCCTGCAGGGAGACCAGCGTGCTTACGCCGACCTGTTGCGGGAGACCTCGCGCTTCCTGCGCCCGTTCCTGGCAAAGCGCCTCAACTTCACGAATGAGGTTGACGACCTGTTACAGGAAATTCTCATTTCCATTCATAAGGCCCGCCATACCTACGATGGCAACCGTCCTTATAAACCTTGGGTATACGCGATTGCCACATTCCGCTTGCAGGATTATTTGCGCGCGCATTATTCCGATCTGCTGCACCACGCCGTCGATTTCGATGAGTTGGAAGAAAGTTTGCCTGAACATGTAACCAAAACCGCTATTAGCTACGAATCTATAAGTGCGGAAGTCCACAAGCTTCCCGAGAAGCAGGCAACCATCTTGCAGCTTTTGCACCAGGAGGGTTACACAGCTAAGGAGGTGGCGAAAAAGTTGGGGATGAACGAATCGGCCGTAAAGGTCGCCGCGCACCGCGCCTACAAGGTATTGAGAAGCAAGCTGGAAAGATAATGGAAAATATCGAAAATCTGATAGACAAGCTGGCACAGGATGCGGCGGCCATACCGCCTGCCCCGCATCCTTATATGCTGAGCCTCAAATGGATGGCATGGGCGACGGGCTATCTGTTCCTGTCGCTGCTATTTTCCGGCCTGCGCCCAGACCTGATGGTAAAGCTCCATCAACCGTTATTTGTTGCCGAAATCGTCACGCTCACCGGCATTTTCATTTCCACATCGATCAGCGCCGCATTACTGTCATTTCCCGATATGCACCAGATGCGCCAGCTTGCCACTGCGCCGGTTATCGCGTTTGCATTATTTGTGCTGGTGATGCTGCTTGCCTGGCTGGCAGACAGGCCGCCGGCTCCTTCTCCGGTCCACAGCGTTGAATGCACCGCCAGCATTACCTTATTTTCAGTATTGCCGGCGGCCTGGACATTCCTTTCAATCAGGAAACTTGCCAGCACGCATACCCGATTGGCAGGCTGTATCGCGCTGCTTTCCGCCTTCAGCGTCGGCGCATTGTGGCTGCGATTGTATGAAACAAATGATTCCATCATGCATGTTGTCGAGTGGCATTATCTGCCCATGATAGGGGTCGGTGCGGCAGGTTTGTGGCTGGGAAAAAAATTATTAGCGTGGTGATGTTGCGGTGAGGTTGAATAGTCGCATCATGGCGCGACCAGGCGGCGCACGGCAAACATGGTGCAATCGTCTTCCAGCTTGTTGGTCCCGGTAAACACGGCGACTTCGCGGCGCAGCGCATCGAGCAATTCCGGCAGAGGCAGGCGACCGGCCTGTTCAAGAATGGCCAAACAACGGTGTTCGGAAAATTCTGCGCCGTCTGGATTATTTGCCTCGGTAATGCCATCGCTATAACATAGCAATACGTCATTATCCACCAGCTTGCACGCCATGGCTGCAAAGCGCGCGCCGGGAAAAGTGCCGACCAGCGGCCCTTTGGGCATGGGCAGCAGGCTCACGCAACCGTTGGCAAACCGCATGGGCGCGCAATGGCCGCCATTCGAATACAGCAACTCACCGCTTTCCAGATTGAAGAAACCGCAGAACAGGGTAACGAACAGATTGGTTTCGTTGCCTTTGCACAAGCGCTCGTTCAGGGTTTCGAGAAGTTTGTCCGGCTGTTGAATGTTCACCGCCAATATACGCAGCAAGCCGATGGTTCGCGCCATGAACAGCGCCGCGGCGATACCATGCCCGGATACGTCGCCGATACAGAAAAACAAGAGATTATCGTCGACAAAAAAACAATCGAACAGATCGCCGCCCACGTTCGAGGCGGGCTCCATCAAACCGCACACCTCAATTTCTTCGCTGCGCTCGGGGAACAAGGGGCGTTCCAGCGGCAGCATGCTGGCCTGCAACTGCCGCGCCGTGTCCAGCTCTTTGCGCAAGTGCGTTAACTCCAATTGCTCGCGGAGCGCGTTGAGCGTCATGATATTCGTTGCGCGCACCCGTGAAGTCAGGGTAAGCACCAGATTCTTGGCAACGCCGGGCACGGTCATCAACCGTTGCCAAAATACGTTGCCGCCGACCTTCACTACGCGCGCATCGGTTTCGGTCAACACCAGGGCGGATACCGGCTTGCCATCGATCACAGAGAGCTCGCCGACGCATTCGCCCGGAAAAATCGATATGGCTTTATCCGGATTTAAATCGTCATCGAAGTGGATGCTGAGGATGCCTGACAGCAGAATATAGACATCGTGATTAATCGCGCCGATCTGCAGCAGAACCGTGCCGGCGGGCAATGGCAACACTTCGCACTCGCCGAGCGCGTCGGTGACTGCCTGCTGGTCGGCATCTTTGAACAGCGTAATCCAGTCTATCGTCCGCGTCCGCCTTTCGACTGCCGGCGTGCCGTCCTCGGCGCAATGCGCCGATCCTCTACGTTCCGATCCACGGCGAAACGGCAGAAATTGTTGGGGTTCTTTACTCATTAATAATTATTGCACTCGCGGATTTATTGCACGCGGCCACATGACGCCGACGCTAAGGTAATTACGACCGTTTTCACGGCGATATGCCAATGTATCCGCATTGCTGCGCACTATCGGCAGCCCCAGGCCGCCGGGCTCGACATCATCAAGCGAAACCGGGAACGGCCTCGGCTTTACCGTGAGAGGATCGAACGGCGCACCAGCGTCGGCTACGGTGAGTGTGACGGCGCCGGCATCTCTATCGTCACCGGCACCGCCGTGGCAGCGCACACTAAGCTGCAGTTCGATGGGCGCGCCAGCCGCCGCGTCGGTGCCGTGGTCGATGATATTCGCCAGAACTTCATTGAGACATAAATCGAGGCGGCCGATGGACTCCGTCGGCATGCCCCATCCGCCGCACATTTGCGCGAGCCATGCAGAAGCCTGCCGGACCTCCGCCGCATGGGCGGTGACCGAAAAATCGGCGGTCTGCTGGTAAACCACGCGGGTTGCCTTTTATTTTAACGAACGCAAGCTGAATCTAACTTAATGCAGCCTTTTTCGCCTCATCGTTATCGGTAAACACCCCCACGAAGGTATCTATCCCGCTCGTTTCAAGCGACTTTGCCACCGACGAACCCGGCGCAACAACAAGCACCATGCGGCCTTGACGTTGGTGCAGCGCCTTGGCATTGCCGATGAGCGCGCGTATGCCGATCGACGCCAGAAAGTCGACTGCCGTCAAATCGACCACTACGCGGCGTTGTGCAGCGGCCGTCAACGTGGTGAATTTTAGTTCGATTTCGCTCGTGCCCTGAATATCCAGGCGCCCTGAGAGCGAGATTCGACGGAAGTTCCCATCAATATCTTCATACTCGATTCCCATGACGTTCTTCCCTTTAGAAAATTTTTTTGTGCCGAATTTCATTGTAGCAGGATTTTATGTCCTCTCTTGGACCATCCGCATCCTGTCGCCATGGTTGACTCTTCCCGACCATTCTGTTGAAATACCCGCTTTGCGCGGCAGAAGCAAGGGTTGAAGCAAGACCGGCAAGACCGATTTGAACATAGTTAAGAACTGATCCGGAATATGAAATGTAACAAAGGTTCGATCGCTCAGCTTCTTCGTCGAATAGTACCGAACCTATTTGCCAGACCGCTAGGCGCTAATCCCTGGGGCGACCTTCACGGCGCCTTGGCCGGAGCGCTTGCCTCAATACCGCAAACGCTGGCTTTTGGACTGCTGATCGGCGGCGCGCTGGGCGGCTCATTCGGCGGCATCGGCGTGCTTATTGCGCTGTACGGCTCCGTATTGCTCGGACTGTCGGCCGCCATCCTTGGGGGCTGCCCCTTTCTGGTTGCCGGGCCGAGAGCTTCCACGCTCTTGATTTTCACCGCATTAATTGCACAGCTTTCCAATTCCGCAGCGCTTGCGCATTTGCCCAACCCCACCTCGGTCGCCTTGATCCTGGCCTGCATCGCCGTTCTCGGGTCGGGGGTATTGCAACTGCTATTTGGCGCATTCCGGCTGGGACGATTGGCCAATTACGTTCCCTTCCCTGTCATGTCTGGTTTTGTCAACAGTTCGGCTCTGCTGATCATCCTTAGCCAGATCTGCCCGGCAATGGGCGTATCCGAACAAAAGTCCATATGGGCTTTTTTTAATCACGTGCACGAGATTAAACCAGCCACATTGGCGCTATCGCTCGCCACGGCAGCGTTGATGCTGCTGCTCCCCCGGCTGACGAAACGCGTGCCGCCGATGCCGTTCGCCTTTATCGCCGGGACGGCGGCTTATCATCTGCTGGCAAGCGTTGGTTTTGCGGATGCGCTCAGCGGAACCATTTCCCCGCTGCCTGAACATTACGCCTTGCATTTCATCGGCAGCGACGCTTTCGCCAACCTCACCGGCCCGCTCGGAGCAACATTTTTGCCGCCGATGCTGGCCGCCGCCCTGTCCATGTCGATCCTGTCTTCGCTGGATACGCTGTTCGCTACTGCGGCAGTAGATGAAATAACCACGCGCCGCTCGAATGCCGGCAGGCAGTTGATGGCGGAAGGATTTGGAAATGCCGTGGCGGGAATGTTTGGCATGGCGCCGGGTTCGGGCGCACTGGCCCGCACCAAGGCGGCGCTCGGCGGCGGCATGCAAAGTGCGGCAGCGCCTGTCGGCGTTGCCCTGATAACGCTGGTCGTAGCCTTGGCGCTGGGGCCGGTAATCGGACTGATGTCGCAGGCCGTCATGGCCGGACTCCTGATCGCCTTGGGCATCGACCTGATCGATAAATGGACGCTGACGCGATTGCGCCGTCTCTTTACGCGCAGCGATGGGCCGCCCGCCATGCGTAGCGACATGATCGTGGTGGCAGTGGTCGTAGCCACCGCGTTGATACAGGATTTGACGACTGCGGTCGGGATCGGCGTGCTGTTATCCGTCCTGTTGTTCATTACGCAAATGACGCGCAACCCGGTTCGCCGCAGCTACCGCGCTACGGCTCTGATTCCGCGCATTTATGGCGACGTTGCCCGGCAACGCTCGCTTGAACGGGTTGGAAAAGAAATCGCGATCATAGAACTCGAGGGTATCTTGTTCTTTGGCACAGCCAGCGAACTGGAGTCGCGCGTCGAACTATTGACGAACGATGGCGTAAGCCATATCGTTCTCGATATGCGGCGCGTCAATCACATCGATGCTACGGGCGCGCGCGCGCTGGAACGCCTGCACGCCAGGCTAGCGCTACTGGGCGGATTGCTGGCGGTAAGCCATGTCGACCGGGAACGCCGGCAAACCAGGGAACGGCCGGTCGGCGAAGATAAACGCAAGCAATCCGCGCCGCGGAACATCTGGACCAAACTGGCCGATTTCGGGACTATCGCCACACTGGGAAATGAGCGCTTTTTGAGCGATACCGACAGCGCGGTCGCCTTGTGTGAACGGCATCTGAATGCGCAGTTTTCCGGCATCCCGATGCCACCCGGCTTAACCGCTTCCCCCTCTCCGGTAATACGCAGCCTCGACCGCCCCATGTTGCGCCGTCTGCGCGGCTGCCTGGTTCGGGCTGCCTATAATCCGGGCGATGTCATATTCCTGCAGGGCAGTGCCCCGGATGGCGCATTCTTTGTCGCATCGGGGCGGGTTGAAGTCATGATCAACCTGCCTGGTACCGAACGTAAGCGAAAAGTACAGTCGCTGACATCCGGCTCGATCTTCGGGGAAATGGCTTTGATCGACCCCAACCCGCGTTCCGCCAGCATCGTCGCCGTAGAACCGACTGTTTGCTACTACATGAGTTCCGCCAATTTCGGGCGCCTGAAACGCGAACAGTCGGATGTCGCGTTTGCGTTGCTGACCGCCGCCGCAACGATATTTGCCGAACGCTTGCGCGCTACCAACATGATGGTGGCGGAGCTGGAAGCATAGATTTACCCTGCCGCCCACACCACCTCTGCCTGCATCGCCCCGCGCAGCGCGTTGCAAACGATAACCTGCTCGGCGTTGCGCAAGTCGTCCAACGTCAGGTTTTTTTCCCGGGCATTCATGTGCGGGTCGTCCAGCAATACTGCGCGCATCACGCCGGGCAAGACGCCCGCTGCCAGCGGCGGCGTGAACCAACTCCCGTCCAGCTTGACGAACAGGTTCGTGCGACCGCCTTCGGTCAATTCGCCGCGACCGTTGCAAAATAGCATGTCGAACGCCCCTTCTGCCTCGGCAGCGCGGATAGCCGCATCGTAACCCGTGCGCACCGTTGTTTTATGCCGCAAAAACAAGGGGGGCACTGTGGCCGGCTGCGACGCCAGCATGAGTTTTACTACCTTGGGCAATGGCGCTAACGGCGCGCATTGCAGGGTAAATTGGCCGGACTGATTCAGTTCCAGCCTCAACCTGTGCGCTATGCCCGGCGGCAAGCCGGCGCAGGCGTTCCGCAGCAGTGTTCCGGCTTGTTCGGCGTCGCAGGAAAAACCAAAGGCGGCGGCAGACGCGCACAAGCGTTGCAGGTGCCGCTCCAGATGGCGGCAGCCGCCTTCGCGTGTGCCGTGCATTGTTTCAAACAACGCGAAGTCCTGCGGCAAACCTGTCAGGAAACGCGCCTTGAGCCGGCATTCTTCGTATTCTTCCTCTGCCTTGCTGTCATAGACGATGCCCGCCCCTACCCCCATTTCGCCAGCGCGTAAACCGTCTTCCGCTGGGAGTTGCAACACCAGGGTTCGAATCGCTACCGAGAGACAGAAGTTGCCTAAGCGCCGATCCTCTGCCGGCACGTCGAACCAGCCGATTGCGCCGGTATATAAACCCCGCGATTCCGGCTCCAGCTCGCGGATGATTTGCATGGCGCGATGCTTGGGCGCGCCGGTAATCGAACCGCAGGGATAGAGCGCGGCAAACACGTCGCTCAAGCCGGCATCGCGCCGAACCTGGGCGCGCACGGTCGAGGTCATTTGCAGCACGCCGGCATAGCGGCTGACTTCAAACAACTGCGGCAC
>JBIODP010000058.1:0-10660 GCA_044445195.1 Burkholderiales bacterium
ACCAGCGTCTGATCGATTTCAAACGCATGCGCCAGCATTGGAATCAACAGTTTGATCCGGCCAAAAGCCGAAGCGCGCAAAATCGCCCGCAATTGAACCAGGAACATCTGCGGCTCGGACAAACAATAGCGAATCGCGCGCAAACCCAGCGCCGGGTTAAGCGCCGTCTGCTCAGCGGCATGCAACGGCTTGTCGGCGCCGATGTCCAGCGTGCGAATTGTCACAGGGCGGCCCTTCATGGTAACCACGGCGCGCCGGTACGACTCGAACTGCTCGTCTTCCGAAGGCAGCTTGTTGTCATGGCCGGGACGCCCCATGAACAGAAATTCGGAACGGAACAAGCCTACACCGACCGCTCCTGCATCCAGAGCCGCGCCGCAATCCTCAGGAAATTCGATATTGGCTAATAATGCGATCTCGGTACCGTCACGCGTGATAGCGGGCGTCTTTTTAAGCTTGCCGAGTTTTTTGCGTTCGCGCAGCTGCACCGCCTGGCGCTCGCGATACTGCGTCAGTACCAGCGGCGACGGATCGACAATAACTACCCCGGCATCACCATCGATAATCAGCCAATCGTCTTGTTCGATAAGCGACGACGCATTATACATACCGACTGCGGCGGGAATATCCAGGCTGCGCGCAACGATCGCAGAATGCGAATTCTGTCCGCCCAGGTCGGTGACAAAGCCGGAAAACGAGCGATCGCGGAACTGAAGCATATCGGCCGGCGAAATATCGTGTGCAACCACGATCATCTGTGCGCTATCGCCAACGATGCCGTCGATGCCCGATAGCGTTGCGGTTCCTGTCAGCGCCTTTAATACGCGCTCGCCGACCTGTTGAATGTCGACCTTGCGCTCGCGCAGGTAGGCATCCTCGATTTCGTCGAACTGTGCCGACAACTCGTCTATCTGCGTGACCAGCGCCCACTCGGCGTTATAGTGCCGGTTGCGAATGATATCGAGAGGCACATGCGAAATCATCGGGTCGGACAAAATCAGCGCATGCACGTCGATAAAAGCACCCAGTTCAGTCGGAGAATCTTTGGGTAAATCGCTCCAGATCGCCTGTAATTCATTATGCACCGCAGCAATCGCATGTTGCAGCCGGCAGACTTCCGCTTCGACCTGTTCTGCCCCTATCAGGTAATGCTTGACCTCCAGCGCAGCCGGGGCCAACAGATGGGCGCGCCCGATTGCGATGCCGCGCGAAACCGAAATGCCGTGTAACGTAAACGATGCCATAGTGTTCAATCTGTTGAATGAAAAGGCGCCTCTAAAGTTCTTGACGTGAGGCCCCTCTGTTATTCGCCCTCGCCGAATTTATCCGTAATGAGCTGCACAAGTGCGTCAAAGCACTCTTTTTCGTCAACGCCATCGATCTCCAGGTTCACTTTTGCTCCTTTTCCGGCCGCCAGCATCATCACCCCCATGATCGATTTGGCATTGACGCGCCGCCTGTTGCGCGTCATCCAGACGTCGCTTTTGAATTTCGATGCCAGTTGCGTCAATTTGGCGGAGGCGCGTGCATGCAACCCGAGCTTATTGACGATTTCAATTTCTTGTTCAATCATTCTTGTTCAATCAGTTAGTGTGGTGAAAGACGAACCCGATTATCCACTCGCACCGCCCCGCTCTGACCACCGGCCAGTGCCATTTCAACAACGACATCCAGCGTATCGTGGCGGTAAGTCAATGCGCGCAACAGCATCGGCAAACTGATGCCTGCGATTACTTCCACCGTGCCGGCTTGAGCCAGAGGCAATGTGCAATTAGACGGAGTGCCTCCCATCACATCGGTGATGACCAAGACCCCGTCACCCTCATTGAGCCGCTCTATGGCTTCGTTGGCCAGGCGTTTTACTTCGCCGGTGTCTTGGTCTGCACGCACGTCGAGTGCCTCAATTTTATCGGGCCGCCCGCGAAACACATGGGTCGCGGCCTCGATAAAAGCGCTGCCAAGCGGTGCGTGAGTCAGGAGCAGGATACCAACCATGGGGCTTAATGTAAAAAAAAGACAGTTTTTACGCAGTTTTCGCGCCTAGTAGTGTCTATTTTTGCATATTTTGGTCGGAAAATCGGCGATTAGTGTGAATTTTCGATCGCATCCATGAACATTCCCGCCACATTAAACCCCGTTTGTTGGGCGATCTCCTGAAAACAGGTTGGACTAGTGACATTAACTTCAGTCAAAAACTCGCCAATTACGTCCAAACCAACCAGCAACAAGCCGCGCCTGAATAAAATGGGCGCCAGCGTTTCAGCGATATCCCGGTCCCGCGCCGACAGGTCGCCCGCGACACCGAGCCCGCCGGCAGCCAAGTTGCCGCGCACCTCTCCGCCCTGTGGAATCCTGGCCAGGCAATGCGGCACGACTGTGCCGCCGATCAGTAAAATACGTTTGTCTCCCGCCGCAATCTCAGGAATATAACGTTGCGCCATAATGGTTCGCGACCCGTTGCCGGTCAGCGTCTCAATCATCGAACCAAGGTTCATCCCGTCTTCGGTCACCCTGAAAATTCCTGCGCCGCCCATGCCGTCCAATGGCTTGAGGATGATGTCCTTGTGTTCTCGATGAAAGGCGCGAATCCGCGCGTCGTCACTGCTCACCAGAGTCGGAGCAATGTACTGCGGGAACTGCGTAATGGTCAGTTTTTCATTATGGCTGCGCACCGCCTGCGGTTTGTTGAAAATCCTGGCACCCTGCGACTCCGCCAACTCCAGCAGATAGGTCGCATAGATATATTCCATATCGAAGGGGGGGTCTTTGCGCAAAATGACTGCATCGAATTCTTGCAAGCCTGCCGCCACTGCCGGCGCTGCCCGAAACCAGTCGTGCGTCTCCCCGGTCAACTCGATGCGCGCCACATTGGCCACCACCGCACTGCCTTGTATTGCCATATCCTTTTGCTCAAATGCATATACGGCATGACCGCGCCTGGCGGCTTCGGTCATCATTGCATAGGTTGTGTCTTTATAAATCTTGAAGCTAGTCAATGGATCGGCAAGGAATGCAATTTTCATTTAATAGACCTCTGGGTTAGGGTCGGTCTTTTCGAGCTCCAGCGACGCTGCCAACAAACCCAGTCGCGCCACCACGCCATACATGTAAAACCGGTTGGGTGCAGCAGTTCCCGGCTTGGCTTGCACGTCCGGCAACGCATGCTGCTGGGCAAACGCAAGCGGCACGAAATGCGCGCCCGGCGCATTCAGGTTTTCATCGATTCCACGCTCCGCATGCACCCGATAGAAGCCCCCCACCACATAGCGGTCAATCATGTATACCACCGGCTCTGCAACCGAATCGTTGATATGCTCAAACGTGTACACCCCTTCCTGGATGATAACGTCATGCACTTCCAAACCATCCTTGATGACTGCCATCTTGTTGCGCTGCTTGCGATTGAGGTCCTTCACTTCACTGGCATCTTTGACTGTCATGATGCCCATGCCATACGTGCCGGCGTCGGGCTTCACAATCACAAACGGCTTGTCTTTGATCCCATATTCCTTATATTTCTTGCGTATCTTCGCCAATAAGGTATCGACATTAGCTGCCAGGCAATCCTCGCCGGAATGCTCCTGAAAATTGATTTCACCGCATTTTCCAAAGTACGGATTAATCATCCAGGGATCGACATCGACTAGTTTGGCAAATTTCTTTGCCACCTCGTCATAGGATGAAAAATGATTGCTCTTGCGCCGCAATGCCCATCCTGCATGCAAAGGCGGCAACAGGTGCTGCTCATGCAAGCCTTCCAGTATCGGTGGAATTCCACCAGACAGGTCGTTGTTAAGCAGGATCGTGCATGGATCGAAATTCTTCAGGCCCAGGCGCCTGCCGTTTGACGATCGCTCCAGCGGTTCCAGCGTGATGGTGCTGCCATCCTGCAATTCAATGGGTGTCGGCTTCTTGATATCTTCGGACAATGAACCCAGACGCACATTCAGGCCGGTTTGCCGAAAAATTTGCATCAGGCGGGTGACGTTCTGCAGATAAAAGGCATTGCGTGTGTGCTGCTCCGGTATCAATAATAAATTTTTGGCATCCGGACAATATTTTTCGATTGCAGCCATCGCTGCCTGTATCGCCAACGGTAGCATTTCCGGCGCCAGATTATTGAATCCCCCAGGGAACAGGTTGGTATCGACCGGAGCCAATTTAAAACCCGCATTGCGCAAATCCACCGAACAATAAAATGGCGGGGTGTGTTCCTGCCATTCAAGCCTGAACCATCGTTCGATGGCGGGCGTAGCGCCGAGAATCTTCTTTTCGAGATCGAGCAAGGGGCCATTAAGGGCTGTGACGAGATGAGGGACCATGTTAAAACCTTATGACAATATCAGGGACATGTTGCTGATTTTAATGGAACTCTGTGCTGCCCGTTGCACGCCGAGCGGTGAGCCGGAGTGGCAATGCGGTCCATCTTACAATGCCGACGACGCTTTGGGAACTCGATGCCTGGGCTACATGCGGGTGAACACCTGCATTTAAAGATAGGGCTGCATAAAAAAAGCGCCTCTAAAAAAAGAGGCGCCGGGAAGACCCGCTTGCGCGAGCCTTCAGGGTGATGCTGATATTACTAATCAGGCATGATCAGGCATGATCAGGCATGGTACGCCGATTCGCCGTGGCTGGAAATATCCAGACCTTCGCGCTCCGCTTCTTCCGGTACGCGCATGCCGATCACCATATCCACCAGCTTATAGGCTATGAAAGCCACCACGCCGGACCAGACGATGGTAACCGCCACGCCGGTTGCCTGGATGCGGAGTTGATCGAGGATCGAGTAGTCCGGAGCAATCTTATTGGCCACATAGTCATAAATGCCTTGGCCGCCAAGCGCCGGCGCCGCAAACACGCCGGTCAGCAATGCCCCCAGCGTGCCGCCCACGCCATGCACGCCAAATACATCCAGCGAATCGTCCGCGCCCAGCAGACGCTTCAAGCCGTTGACGCCCCACAGGCAGACCACACCGGCCAGCAGCCCGATCGCCAAGGCGCCCATCGGGCCGACAAATCCGCACGCCGGTGTAATCGCAACCAGGCCCGCTACCGCACCCGAAGCGCCGCCCAGCATCGATGGCTTGCCCTTGAACATCCATTCGCCGAATAGCCAGGACAAGGTTGCCGTTGCCGTCGCCAACAACGTATTGACGAATGCCAGGGCAGCCACATCGCCCGCTTCCAGCGCCGAGCCGGCATTGAAACCGAACCAGCCCACCCACAATAGCGAAGCGCCTATCATGGTCATCGTCAGCGAATGCGGCGCCATCGACTCCTTGCCATACCCTATCCGCTTGCCGACCACGAATGCCCCGACGATGCCGGCTACCGCAGAATTAATGTGCACCACGGTGCCGCCGGCAAAATCAAGCGCACCCTTTTGCCATAACCAGCCGCCCTTTGCCGTTTCCGACGCCAGGGTAGCTGCATCCTTGATGCCGTCGGGACCAGGCCAAAACCAGACCATGTGCGCAATCGGCAAATAGGAGAAGGTGAACCACAGGACAATGAATGCCAGCACGGCGGAAAACTTGGCCCGTTCGGCGAAAGAACCGATTATCAGGCCGCAGGTAATCGCGGCAAAGGTTGCCTGGAACACCACGTAGACGAATTCCGGAATCACCACGCCTTTGCTAAAGGTGGCCGCAGTGGCGAAAGTTGCCTTGACCGGATCCCATATGCCGTTCAAAAACAGCCGGTCCGTGCCCCCGATAAATGGATTGCCCTCGGTAAACGCCAGCGAGTACCCGTAGAGGCACCACAAAACGATGATCAGCGCGAAAATGATAAAGACCTGCAACAGGATCGATAGCATGTTCTTGGAACGCACCAACCCGCCATAAAACAGCGCCAGACCCGGGATGGTCATCAGGATCACCAAGGCGGTTGAGATCAGCATCCATGAAGTATCGCCTTTGTTGGGGGTCGGTGCAGCCGGTGCGGCAGCAGGTGCTACTGTCGCCGCCGCCGCCGCCGGTGCTGCAGAAGTAGCGGCCGGCGCCGGGGCCGAAACTGCAGGCGCCGCCGGTGTAGCGGATGCCGTCGCGCCGGCACTCGCTTTGACTGCCGGCGCATCGTCGGCTAGTACGGACTGCGAGAAACAGACGGCAAACAGCATGGCGCTTGCCGCCAATAAACACTTAAATTGCTTTTTCATGAATTCCCCCTTAGAGTGCTTCGTTGCCGGTTTCACCGGTACGAATGCGAACGACCTGTTCCAGGTTATAGACGAATATCTTGCCATCGCCGATCTTGTCGGTGCGCGCCGCTTTTTCTATTGCCTCGATCGCGCGTTCGACAATCGCATCGTCGACGGCGGCTTCAACTTTGGTTTTCGGCAAGAAGTCGACCACGTATTCGGCCCCGCGGTACAACTCGGTATGGCCCTTCTGGCGGCCAAACCCTTTGACTTCCGTCACCGTAACCCCTTGCACACCGATTTGAGACAAAGCTTCCCGCACTTCATCCAATTTGAACGGCTTGATGATCGCTGTTATCAATTTCATGCTTACCTCCGTTAAAAGGTTTTGGTGACCACCAATACCAGGGCAGCCTTGCCCAAGTTATCTCCATTTGGAGCAGTGTAATGGCTGGTGTTGGTGCTAATCACTGCCAGCGCCCCGCTTACCACACCGAAATCCTTGGTGACGCCGGCCTTCCAATCGGTATAGCTGAAGTCCGAATTGTTTTTGACTGTTTGATGACCGCCGTGCAAATTGATCGTGAATCCGTTCCCCACATCGATATTTGCTCCGATGTCGAAGTATCCGCTTTTCTTGCTGTCAACAAATCCGAAAAGATTGGTCACCGAATACGAATATTTGGCATAGTAGGACGGGCCATAGCCGAGTTGTCCATATATTTCTGTAGTGTTGGCGTTAGGATGCAACTCATTGGAGGGATAGACGTACGACAACACACCGACGTCATAAGACACTTTATCCTTGATGATGTCGCCGCGTTTGCCGCCGTACAGATCCCATTCGACGTCGTCGCTGCCGCCCGCATCGGTAATCCACTTGATCGATGACAGCCAGGTTCCCAGATAATAGCCTGTCGGGTTATTTGTATAATCAATGCCGCCTTGCAAGGCGGGATCCAAACGTGTCTGCGAAATTCCGCGATAGCGGTAGTCGGACGCGACCCCGACATTATAGGCCACCACATTATCCGGCGTTGGGGCCTCGGCAGCGGCGGCTGCAGGAGGGGTCGCTGGCGCATCCGCAGGTTTCACGTCATCGGCATGCGCAATACCAGCACAAAATGTAGCAGTGATCGTTGTAGCCAGAAATAATTTCTTCATTTGATAGTCCCCATCGTGGTTAAAAAAAATAAATCAATCGGTTGCTTGCTCAATTACGGCATCGACTTTTTTGATATGAATCAAATCTGTCATCGCGCCAGATATCTTGTTGTTGCGTCAAATAATTTGACACTGTTTCCTTTTAATTACTGATATTAGCAAGAGCTGCGCCAGCTATTTATGCCTAAATTGCCCCAAAATGGGTTGGTTAACACAATTTCATTTGACCCGAGTTGGTGCATTCATTATTGGCCGCAATGGTTCTGATACAAATTAGTGCGTCTCTCCAAGAAAGTTAAGCTAATTTCCCATGTTGCCCCTCTTAACATAAATGATGTAAAGTAATACTGTTAGCGTTTCAAACGGATCGAGAAAATCACAAAATATGGAAAGCCGGAACAAAAGTATCGGTGGTATTCGTGAGATGGATATGTGATGATATTGATCAGTGACAGCGTCGTAATTTGTCACGGCAAGGGTGGGGGTACGGCTGGATAAGCGTTTGGCTTCGAGAGACTGACGCCGATAATAGGTCCGAACATGCAAGAAGACCGCATTCCTAAAGAGGGGCAGAAGGACATTGCCCTTGCGGACGAAGCTAAACTTCGCTTTGCGACACTTCTTTATCGTTTTTTATTTTTCGATTGGCTATTTGTCGATATGACCAAGGCCAAGAACCTTTTCGAGCGAAACGCCGCTTGGCAACACAATAGGGCAATGCGCATGCATCTTCCGCTCTATTTGCGACGTTGGTCGGTACTCACCGGACTTGATCTTGGACTTGGCTGCGTATTTGAGAAATTGTTGGAAATCCAATTGGCGGCTGCTTGGTTTTTCACGTGGTCTTGCGTTACGGTTACCGGAATGGTGGTTATCGCGGCGCTTTGGGCATTGCTTTCCATCCGGGAAATGTCGTAGGTTTTGGCATTTGCCCACTCATCCACACTTAACTATTCAGTTTGCCACGGTAAGCGCAGCCGTGAGGCATTCCGACCGACGAAGCCTTTTTATCTGGTCGTTGCGGTGGGTTATACTGGGTCTGTATGTTACCGGATGGTCATTCAGCATTTCGGCGGCGATGTCGCATGGCAACGCCCCTTTGCGACTGCCAAATTAACTGTCAAATGGCTATGAGACATGACATGAATTCTATTACACAGTTGTTTTCTTCGAATGACATGCTGCTTGATCTGGATGTGCAAAACAAGCAAGCGCTGTTTGAAGCTGTCGGGCGCCTTTGGGAAGAGCGTCACGGCATGGCGGCATCCGAGGTGATGGATAGCCTGATTGCACGCGAGAAGCTGGGTTCGACCGGCTTGGGTCAGGGCGTGGCGATTCCGCACGCACGCGTCAAGGGCTTGACCGAAGCCGTTGCAGCCTTCGCGCGTCTCAAAAATCCGATTGATTTCGATTCTCCCGACGACCATCCGGTTGCCTATTGTTTCGTGCTGCTGGTTCCTGAGCATGCGAACGAGCAGCATTTGAAAATTCTGGCCGATGTCGCTGCGATGCTTTCCAATTCGCAATTTCGCAACCGGCTTGGGGCATCCAGGAGTCAGTATGAAGTCCATCGATTATTTACCGCATGGCACGATGGAATTGCCGATGGCGGCAAGTAACCGGCACCGCCAAATCGACACCCCAGATCCAAGGTGATGCCGGCTTGTCGATTAGTGCTAAAATGTGCGCCATAGTTAAGCTGATAGGGTAACTTCATGCTAGATAAAAGCGTATTCTTGGATTTTGAGGCACCTATTGCCGATATTGAAAATAAAATTGAATTATTGCGGTTTTCCGATGACGAATCCGCGGTGGATTTGTCGGAAGAAATAGATCGCCTTTCCGTAAAAAGTTACGCGCTTACCCAAAGTATTTACTCGAAATTGACTCCTGGCCAGATTGTTAAAGTCGCCAGGCATGCCAAGCGCCCGTACACACTCGATTACGTCAATCATATTTTTACCGATTTCCACGAATTACGCGGCGATCGGATGTTCGCAGACGATCAGTCGATTGTTGGCGGCCTGGCGAGATTGAACGGAAAGTCGTGCATGATTGTCGGGCAGCAAAAGGGGCGCGACACAAAAGAGCGCGCGTTGCGTAATTTCGGCTATCCAAGGCCGGAAGGCTATCGAAAAGCATTAAGGCTGATGAAGCTCGCGGAAAAATTCGCGATTCCACTTTTTACCTTTATCGATACGCCCGGCGCATGGCCGGGAATCGATGCGGAGGAACGCAATCAATCCCAGGCGATTGGCCGAAATCTGTATGAAATGTCTTCCCTTCGCATCCCGATTATTTCAACCGTTATCGGCGAAGGGGGGTCTGGCGGGGCGCTGGCGATTGGCGTGTGCGACGTATCATTGATGCTGCAATACAGCACCTACGCAGTCATCTCTCCCGAAGCTTGTTCTTCCATTTTATGGAGAAACGCAGAGCATACCAACGATGCGGCTGACGCATTGGGATTGACGGCGCATCGTCTGAAGGCACTCAAGTTAATTGATAAAATCGTCAATGAGCCAGTCGGCGGCGCACATAGAGATCCTCCGGCTGCAGCGGCGATGCTGAAAAAATCCTTGACGGAAAGTCTGCGTCAAATAGATGACATTCAAGTCGATAAACTCCTGCAGCGCCGTCACGAGCGTTTATTGAGTTATGGCTCTTTCAAAGAATTGTCGCACGAAGCCTGAAACTTACGCGTTCCCGGACAATGACCGTTCTTACTGGTTGCGGGGCACTGGTATTGCACCAGCAGTTTGTCGTATTTTAAGGTCAGTGGTTGTTGCAGGATTGTGTTGCAATAGTGCCGTTATGTGTCGTAACATGCTTTGAAAAATTGGTGGCTTGCCGTGCTTCATGCCGGGATGATTTTTACGCTACTGCGGAGGATGCCATGGAAAGAATAGTTCTGAGTGCCGACGAAATCCGCAAACGCGTTCAAAAGCTTGTGAATGCGATTTCTGAAATTGTAGACGATGAGGCCAAGGTTGACGCCGTACTCCCGCAGTGGCATGAGCCGGATCGGGATGGGTGCAACTGGGATATGGGGCTCTTGCGAGGCGGAGCAGACTATGAGACCGAGGTTCGTGAAGCGATTGAGCAGGTACGCGCGCGTTTCAATCTTGCCGACAAATAAAGAAACAACACTATTCAGCCGTTGGGCGCAAGTGCGGGGTGCGTTTTGGGAAAGATTGTACCGTTGCCGCAGAGCCTGTAAATAAATTTGTGTAAATGTCCACGGCCTATTAACCTCTCAATGAGGAATTTGACCGATGGATATTTCAATGGACCGAGAAAAACTGAAAGCGTTGGCAAACGAACTTGCCAAAGATATTAAAACCGAAGCAG
>JBIODP010000059.1:0-10503 GCA_044445195.1 Burkholderiales bacterium
CCAGGCCGCCAACGACAAGGCTATCGAAAGCGGCGTCGTAGGCACCTTGATCGGCGCTGCGGCAGGTGCTGCCATCGGCGGCAATCATCAGGGGGCGGGGGTCGGCGCCGGCACAGGCCTCTTGCTCGGCAGTGCTGTCGGCGCGAACGAATCTCAGGCTGGCGGCTATAACGCGCAGCGCCGCTATGACATCAGTTACGAGCAATGCATGTATGCAAAAGGCAATAGTGTGCCTATGGCGGGCCAAATGCATCAAAGCCGTCCGCCGACATACTCCGCTCCGCCGCCGAATATGCCGCCACCGCCGGATGCGCCGCGCCCATAAATCCGAAAGACTGCGGGAGGGCGGCATGCCGCCCTCCCTAAGAAGACCCACTCCGTTCGAACACTGTATGGAGTGGGTTTTTTATTCGTTAGAACC
Source organism: Burkholderiales bacterium (assembly GCA_044445195.1). Lineage (GTDB taxonomy): Bacteria > Pseudomonadota > Gammaproteobacteria > Burkholderiales > Burkholderiaceae_D > PKWO01. Next base: position 422 of record JBIODP010000059.1, read on the forward strand.
AGATGAATTTGCACGACAACGCATTGACCGAACATGGCGATATCCTGTTCGGGCCAAACCAACCTGAATTATTCCGCAATGAAGTGCTGGCCGACTTGCTGGAGGCTACTGCTGCCCGGGTCCCCGGGCAAACCGCCCTGATTTTTGGCGAACGCCGGCTCAGTTACCGCGAGCTTGACCGCCAGGCCGATCTGGTCGCTTGCGGCTTGCTCGAAGCCGGAGTTGGTCCCGGGCAGATAGTCGGGCTATGGCTGCCGCGCGGCATCGAACTGCTGGTCATGCAGGCCGGCATTGCCAAGGCCGGCGCTGCCTGGTTGCCAGTAGCGGACGATACGCCGGTGGAACGGCTCAGCGCATGCCTGGACGATGCGCAGGCGGCGGGGATTGTCACTTGCATGGAATTTGCGCCGCGTCTGGCAAGCATCGGACGGAAGGTCTGGACCGCAGAAACCTTGCTGGGCGCGCCAGCTAACCCGCGATTGCAGCCATTGCAGCGGCGAACCGGCAGTCTGCCGACCGATCCGGCCTATGTGATCTACACTTCCGGATCAACCGGCAAACCCAAGGGCATCGTCATTAACCAAAGCAGCATTTGCCACTTCCTGCGCAGCGAAAACGCCGTACTGGGCGTGCATGGCGCAGACCGCGTCTATCAGGGTTTCTCGCTGGCCTTCGATATGTCGTTCGAGGAGATCTGGATCAGCTACCTGGTCGGCGCGACCTTGTGGATTGCGCCGCGCGACCTGACTGCCGACCCGGAAGCATTACCGCGCGCGCTGGCACAACACAACGTCAGCGTATTGCATGCAGTGCCGACTTTGCTGGCCTTGTTCACCGAAGAAGTGCCGACCTTGCGCCTGATTAATCTGGGCGGTGAAGCCTGTCCGGAAAGCCTGGTGGAACGGTGGGCACGGCCAGGGCGAAAAATTTTCAATACTTATGGCCCGACCGAGGCCACCGTCTCGGCCAGCGTGGCGGAACTGAAACCGGGTGAAGCCGTCACCATCGGCCATCCGCTGCCCAATTACGGAATGCTGGTGATCGACCCGGCAGCCGAAAATGGTTTGCGGCTGCTGCCGCGCGGCGAAGTCGGCGAATTATGCATTACCGGCCCCGGCCTGGCTGCCGGCTATCTGGGCCGTCCCGATCTGAGCGCGGAAAAATTCCTGCCCAATCCATGGGCCCGCAGCACGCTGGACGCCCGGCTTTACCGCACTGGCGACCTGGCGCGCATTACCGCCGATGGCCGGGTGCAATGCCTGGGACGGGCTGACGACCAGGTCAAGATACGCGGCTTTCGGGTTGAGTTGGGTGAAATTGAAACAGTGCTGGCGCAGCAACCGGGGGTCGGTGCGGCAGCGGTGATCTTGCGCGCAGTCGACAACTTCGATCAACTGATTGCGTTTATCGTGCCGGAAAGCGGCGCAGAGTTGCCGCCCAACGCACTGCGCGCGGCACTGGCCGGGCGCTTGCCGCCCTACATGGTGCCCAGCCGCTTCGAAATATTGTCCGGCATGCCGCGCCTGAACTCCGGCAAGATCGACCGCGCGAACCTCAAGGCATGCCCGCTCAGTCCCCTGCCGCAAGCTGCCGGCCCCTCGGATAGTGCCGAGACGCCCGCCGAACAAGCATTGTTCGCCGCATTAGCCACATTGTTCCCGGGTCAGCCGATCCGCCGCAACGACGATTTTTTTGCCGATCTCGGCGGCCATTCTTTTTTTGCCGCCAGACTGGCCTCGCTGCTGCGGGCCGATCCGCGCTTTGCCCATATCACCGTGCGCGATATTTACCAGCGCCGGGTGATTGGCCGCATCGCCGACGGCTTATCCGAAACCCAGGCGGCAGTGCTCGCTTCCGACCTCGACTGGACTCCGCCCGTTGCATGGCGGCGCTGGGCCTGCGGCTTGGCGCAAGCGGCAGTGCTCCCCTTATTGGCCACCTTGCGGATGGCGCAATGGCTGGCGCCTTTTTTCACGTATCACTTCCTGACCGGCGAACCGTCCGACTCGATTCCAATTGCCGTAGCAGCGTCGGTCGGCGTTTTCCTGCTGGCGACAATGGTTGAGTTTGCCATAGCGATTGCCGGCAAATGGCTGATCGCCGGACGCCTGAAGCCAGGCCGTTATCCGCTTTGGGGCAGAACCTATTACCGCTGGTGGCTGGCCGACCGGCTGGTGGAATCGGCGCCGGCATATCTGCTCAGCGGATCGTCGTTATATATCTGGTGGCTGCGGGCACTCGGCGCGCGAGTCGGTAAAGATGCCATCGTCGGTTCAATGACGCTACGCGCACCCGATCTGCTCGATATCGGCGATAAGGTCAGCATAGGCAATGCCTGCAACTTTGAAAATGCGCGCGTGGAACACGGCGAACTGCGGCTCGGCAATATCGCCATCGAAGCAAATGCCTGCATCGGCTCCTTCTCGGTACTCGAAGGTAACACCAAGGTCCAGGCATGGGGCCATCTGGAAGCGCAATCTGCATTGAGCGACGGCAGCACCGTCCCTGCCAGCCGCATCTGGAGCGGTTCCCCGGCACGCGACACCGGGGTGTTCGACGCCAACTCCAGGCCGCCCAGACCCAACGTGCAGCGCCGCCGGCTTATCGGCGAGACAATTTACTTTGCCGTCGGCGTGCTGCTGATTGCCACACTGTTTTTCATGCCGGTATTTCCCAGCTTCGTATTGATCGACTGGTTCGATGAAATGGAATTGATGCCATGGCTTTTGGGCGACGATGTGAGCACGCAATTGTTTCGCTATTTGATACTGGCTTTTCCCGCCAGCACTGTGCTGGTGTTATGCACCATGCTGATCTCAGCCGGCATCCGCTGGAGCGTCCTGCCGCGCCTGAAGCCCGGCAGTTGGCCGGTGCATAGCAACACCTATTGCGGAAAATGGCTGGTCAGCCAGATTCAGGAGTCTAGCCTTAACGTGTTGCATGGCATCTATGCTACCGTGTATGCGCCTTACTGGTATCGCCTGCTGGGCGCCAAGGTCGGGCGCGACGCCGAAATTTCCACCGCCCTCGGCGTGGTGCCCGACATGCTGACCCTGGGCGATGAAACCTTCATTGCAGATGCCGTGCTGCTGGGCGATGAAGAGATCGACGGCGGCTGGATAACCATGCAGGCGACCGTGATATCCCATCGCAGCTTTGTCGGCAATGGCGCATGCATCCCCGATGGCACCACCCTGCCTGAAAATGTCTTGATCGGCGTGCATTCGCGCGCGCCGGCCAACGAACGCATGCGTGACGGCGACACGTGGCTGGGGTCGCCGCCGATCAATTTGCCGGCTCGGGAGCAAGTTACCGGCTATCCGGAGCGGCTCACCTTCCGGCCGTCGCTGCTTCGCCGGGTAGGGCGCGGGATAGTCGAAGCTTTTCGGATCGCCGCGCCGCATGCGATTGTGATCGCTGTCGGTTATACGCTGGTGCTCGACCTGATGCCGCTGGCCGGCGCCGAGCGTTGGCGGGAAGTAATCTGGTGGCTTAGTGTGGCCAGTTTCTGGTACGGTATCGGCACCTTCGCCTTCGTCGCCATGTTCAAATGGCTGCTGCTGGGGCGTTACCGGAAACGCGCCGAACCGATGTGGACTCCATTCGTCTGGCTATCGGAAGGGGTAACCAATATGTATGAAGGAATTGCTGTGCCGAACTTCATGCGCGACCTGCGCGGCACGCCATGGCTGCCGCTTGCGTTCAACCTGCTGGGTTGCCGCATCGGCCGCGGCGTCTACCTGGACACTACCGACATTACCGAATTCGACTGCGTCAGCATCGGCGACTACAGCGAACTAAACGCCCTCGCCTGCCCGCAAACGCATTTGTTTGAAGACCGCGTGATGAAAATCGACCATGTAAAAATCGGCGCCCGCGTGTATATGGGGCCGCGCAGCGCGGTGCTGTATAGCGCAGAAGTGGGCGATAATGCCAAGCTCGGGCCGTTGACGCTGGTGATGAAAGGGGAAAATATTCCGGCGGGAACAGTATGGAGCGGATGCCCGGCTGCTCCGGTGCGAGCATGAGCCCGGAAGCCGATATTGAAACCATGCAGAACGATCGAATTGACGATGCCAACCCCTGCCTGTCATGCGGCGCCTGTTGCGCGCATTTCCGCGTGTCGTTTTACTTTGGTGAATTAGCAGGCCAACCGGGCGGCTGGGTGCCGGTTGAGTTGACTGCTAAAGTGAATGACTTCTACGCCGCGATGAAAGACGCGGAATCGTGCAAAGGCCGTTGCGTGGCGCTACGCGGCGAAATAGGCGAGGCAGGCGTGTCCTGCTCGATCTATCCGAACCGCCCTACCCCCTGCCGCGAATTTGAGGCATGGGAAAAAGACGGCACGCCGAACCCGGACTGCCAGCGCCTGCGGGAGCAGCGCGGATTGCCTGCTTTGCGACCGCGAGCCTATCTGCGCTAAACTAATCTTAGAATGCGTCGGAAACGCGATGCCGGTCCGGTCGCAAAATGACGAATGCCACTATCGCCAAAAAGGCGAGGCAGGCAGCCGCAAAGAAGGCACTGGCAGGATGCATCAGCCACAATCGTCCCGCAATCAGCGATGCAGGCAAATAGATGATACCCGTCACGAAATTGTATACCCCTATCGCGGAAGCACGCCGCTCCAGCTCTATATCGGCAATGAACGCCTTGCTTTGCGCTTCGTCTATTGAATAAAATATGCCATAGATGACGAACAGGACAACGATCTGCCATTTCGTGGCGGCGAATGCGAAACCGAGACTCATCGATAAATAGATCAGGTAACTCAGCATGATGATGCGCGCCCTGCCGATGCGGTCGCCGAGTTTGCCAACCAGCGGCGCAGCGGCCACGAATGCTATGTTGAACAACGCGTAAAGCAACACGATCTCCTTGACTGTGAAACCGATGCTATACGCACGCAACAGCAAGAAGCCGAAGCTGAAGTAGGCCAGCGAGAAAATGCTTGCCGTTATGAGGTAGCGCTTGAATTGGGAACTCAATATTTTCCATGCATCGACCATATTTTCACGCCGATGCTGTGTCCCCGGCTGGTCCTTGATGAGGCTTAATACGACTATGCTGAGAAGTGCGGGAACGAATGCAACCCAAAACAATATCCGATACGTCGAAGCCCCATCCCCAAACCGCCAAAGAAGGCCGTATGCGACAAAAGGACCGAGAATGGCTCCGGTCTTATCGAGCGCCTTATGCACACCGAACGCGTACCCCCTGTTTGCCTTATCGGCAACCGCCGAAAGCCAGGCGTCGCGCGGTGGCCCTCTGAATCCCTTTCCCAGCCTCTCAATAATACGAAAAATGCCAAGTCCGACGACCGAACTAGTCATTAACAGAATGATCTTGGCCAGAGTGGAAAAACCATATCCGGCCAGAGCGAAGACCTTGCGTTTTCCAGTCCGGTCCGATAGCCAACCCGCGAGATAGTTCAAGGATGATGCAGAAAAATCGGCGAAGCCTTCGACCAGCCCCAGCAAGGCAGCCGACGCCCCAGCGATTGTCGTAAAGAAAATCGCAAAAATGGAGAAAATCATCTCGGAACTGATATCCGTCAGCAAACTCACGAATCCAAGCTTGACCACGTCAGGGTGCACGCCGAGTTTCTTGCCAGCAGAATCAGGCGGAAATCTGTCGTTGATATCGTGTTTGGTGTGCATAACGTAATAATACGCAGTCGGACAGGGTTGCGTGCAAATTCACTCTATGCATTTTCTGCGCGAGATGCCAAATTTTCTGCAGGCACACGTTCAAACTTCCCGAACAAGACCGTTGCAGCGCCGCCATTTTCCTTTGCCTGGTACATAGCATTATCGGCATTCCTGAGTAGCTGTTCTTCGTCATCGCCTTGCTCGGGGTACACTGCAACGCCAATGCTTGCGGAAATATGAACGGTATGGCCGTCCAGCTCAAACGGTTGGTTCAAGGTTTGCAGAATCTTGTGCGCGACGGCCACAGGGTCCAGTTCGGTTTGGATAAACGGCAACAGCACGATAAATTCATCGCCGCCCATCCGCGCCACGGTGTCGGACTCTCGCAAGCAATGCTGCATGCGCATCGCCACTTCCTTGAGCAGCAAATCACCGATATTGTGGCCCAGCGTATCGTTGACCTGTTTGAACTTGTCGAGATCGATGAACATCAACGCCATGTGTGCCATGTCCCGTTTGGCCGTTGCCATCGCCTGTCGCAAACGATCGTTAAGCAGCCCCCGGTTCGGCAGATCGGTCAGGATGTCGAAATGGGCCATGTGCTGGATCTGCTCTACCGCCATCTTGCGTTCTATGATGTCATGAAAAGCCAATACCGACCCAACCACCAATCCGTCGCGGTAGATCGGCGCAACGTTGACCGACACCGGCAATATGCTGCCATCCTTGCGCCAAAAGGTTTCGTCATGTGCGCGAAAACTCTGGCCGGTACGCACCACATCGCCGATTTCGCATAAATGCGCAGGATAAGGCGTGCCATTTGCATAGCTATGGTGGAACAGCGCATGGCCATACTGGGCATGCAACTCCTGTTCGGTATAGCCCAATAGCTGCTGCGCTGCGGGATTACTGAATAAAATAATCCCTTTTCGATCGGTCACGATGACTCCTTCGCCGAGAGTCTCTGTGATCTCGCGGAAACGCGCCTCGCTTTCCTGCCGTGCGCGTTCCGCTTCTTTGCGCGCCGTAATATCGCGCACGATGCCGACCAATAGACGCCGCTCGCCAATTTGCAGATCGTTGACCGCGAGTTCCAGCATAATGATCCTGCCATTTTTATGCAAACCCGATACATCAAGACTTCCTTGCCCGATGGCATGTTCTTCGCCGCCGTACATGAAACCTTGCATGTCGGCCAAAGGATTCAACTCCACCGGTATCAGCGTTTTGATGTTCTGCCCTATCGTTTCCGCCGCAGCATAACCAAAGATGCGCGATGCCGCCATGTTGAACGACTCGATCGCGCCATGCTTGTCAAGCGTGATAATGCCTTCGGCAATATTGTCGATGACAGTGCGCATGTACAGCTCTTTATTGGTCGCTTCGCGCTCTGACTGGAGCAGTTTCGATACCAGCGGCTTGACTTGCGCGCGCAGCGCAAACGAGCCGCCGGCGACCAACAATAGCAATAATGGCAAGTACCATTGCAATTGCTCTCGCATCGGTCGATACAGCTCCTCGGTATCCTGCTTGATCGCAATGCCCAGTCCGGTGGCGCTGAGCGGTCCATACGCTGCGATTACGTGGCGCCCCCGGTAATCCAACCCGTTGAAAACCCCGGAATGCCCGTCCACCGCATAACCCATCGCCGTCATTCTTCCCGCCGCATCGGGACGGGGAATCGTGAATACCACGGGATTACGCCGCTCCGGAAAACATAATACGCGACCGGGCCGGCGCACGCATATGCCCATTTCGCCGGTAGCTCCAATTTCCCCGTCCCTGGAAAACTGTTCGGTAATGAGGGGGAGCGGCTGTTCGACCTCCAATGTGCCGATGATACGGCCATTGTCAAGGATGCTCGAACGGCTGTTGAGATAAAAGCCGCCGTCCCAGCGCAACGAAGCATGGCTTGTCAACCCCAGATCCGCTTCGATTTGCGGCGTCAGCCCAAAATGGCCGCGACGCAAAATCTCCCGGTTATTCAGGTCGAACAGGGCGACGCCGCCGAAACCTTCTGCAATAAGGTTTTGGGCGACGACATCGCGCTTGGCCTCACTGTCCGATGCCCCTGAAACGCTACCGGATGCGCGAACCAACCGGATCAAGTCCCTGTTCGCGGCGGCGCGCTCGGCATGGTCGACGTTTCGCCGCACAATAGTCTGAAAAAAAGTCGTCTGGTGCCTCAGATGAGAAAGAAGATTCTGGCTTAATATCCGTTCCAGTGCAGTTTGTTGCGCGGCAAACCCGACCACGCCGGCAGTAACGGCAAAAACCGTCAGAATAGCGGCAGCCACGTAACCGATTTTTTCATCGTCATTGATATGGCCTTGCATGCGATACCATGCGGAATGCTGCCAATTACTCCATAGACCCACACCGGAGACAGCCATGCCGAATGCAGTTTGTTGCGCCATGCGCACAGTAGGAAACCAGGCATACAGCAAGTCAAGCTGCAGGGAGTAGGTGGTCAGGCTAAAAAAGCCCATTATGAATATTAAAAAAATAATAATCATGACTGCAGCGCCCAACTGTTGCGATCGCGCCCGCGGCATCATGATAAGCGCAAGACCGGCTAACATGAATCCGGCTGCAGTACCCGGCGCCATTCTTCCCGGGTGCGGATTGCCGTCTTTAAGCCAGGAATGCAATGCAGAAAAATCGATGAGCAGACTGCGATTGGCAATGTACTCAATCAGGATCAGCGCAGCGATCGCGACTAATCCCCACCCAATCGCCGCCTGAATTTTTATCGCCGATTGAATATTAAGTAGCGGCAATAAGAACGCACTGCCAAGCAATAAAAAGCACAATGCCGCACTGAAAACCATGGCCCCAAAATGAGGCTGGATTTGCACCATGGCGGCGTCATGCAGGATCCAGCCGGCCATGTTCGTCACGCCGAGAAGTACCAAGGCAATCGCTGCGCAAGCTTGTATCGACAGAAGTTTTTTCATGCAAAAAAAATAGTCGCTGACATGGTCGTCAACTTGCCTTGCAGGCTAAGGGCGGCGGACGGTACAACCTTCTGCGCGATCCATGGCAAAAGCGCAGGCAACCGGCAGGATGCCTGCAACTTCAGCAAAGCAGCGAAGGTTTTGCTTTTTAGTTCTTTGGCGAGGGCACGATATCATGGCATCCATATGCCGGATTAATGGGATATTCGTGATTTTAGACAAAATAACCCCTCTTTGAGCAATGAGACGCTGTATCTTAATGCATTTTCAACGTGAGCGTTGTACCGGTCAAATTAATATTTTGGATATCCATGCTTCCAAAGAACGTGCCGGTGTTACCTGCGACGCGGATGTTTTGAAAATTGACATCGCCGATCCAATTTGGCACGCTTAATGCAACCGAGCCGTCTTTGTTGAATACAGGCGTTGCGGCATTGCCGAAAACGACATCCTTGACAGTGGTGTCTGCGCTCAGCAACAGCAACAGCGGATTAGCTAGCGTTACCATGTCGCCCAATATTTGTCGTCCGGAAGTTTGCGAAGAGATCGAATGGAGCGTACTGCTCGCCCAGTTCTGGGTTGCTGAAGTGTTGCCGGACGGTTGATCCAAATCGAGCCAATTGCTAAAGTCGTTTGCGAAAAGAGCCTGACCTGATATTTCTGAAAGTTTTTGTTCGGTCAGCATCTGCATGCCGGATTGATTTTGCGCTGCCCGGGCCTGAGTTTGGGTTTGAATTAAAGGAGCCGGAGCAACAACCTCCGCAAATACCTGCGGTGCCGACAATATAGCTATCGTGGCGGCCGTCGCCACATGCAGACTGCGCTGTTTGCTCAGCATACGTTGAAACCGGCGTAACGTCACGATATTTACTCAAAAGCAAGATAAGATACCGCGCATTTTACTGACATTGCCCATAGAAAACAATGTTTTAGGTCAATTTATTGATGATTACATCAATATTTTATTAACTTTTCTGAAGAATGTTGCCAGCCATTTATTGAAATGACTTGAAAACCAATTTACCTTGGTTTAAAAACGTCTTATCAAATTTTATGTAGATTTGGTATCATGGCTGACCAAGAAAATGTGAAACCGGTCATCGCTCTCCGCAAGCATGTTAAAAAAACGCCTCCAATTCAGCCATCGAACTGCAAGTGTGCCGCCAATACCAGGCCCAGGCACACATGCCGTTCAGCGTTGGCGCGTCTGGACCGCAATTCTCACTGCAATAACATTCGTGGTGCTGGTTTCAACCGCTGCGATGCACCATCACGCGACGGTGGCGGAAGACCAGGACTGCGCAATATGCAGTGTCGTCACCCACAAGCTTGCCGACCACCCGCTGGTCGATTTGCCCAAGTTAACGGTCATTTTTATTTCGTATGCGCCTTTTTTGTCGGCGATACCACCCGCCGCGCATGCCTCTCCGTTGCTATTGCCGCCTGGCCGCGGCCCCCCTGCCCCCTCCCTGAC
>JBIODP010000060.1:0-10449 GCA_044445195.1 Burkholderiales bacterium
ATATTATCAATCAAATAGTTAATAACTATTTGAATATGTGAAAAGCAACATGAGACCGGATTTTCTGCTGTTGGCGTAAAATATAAAATAATCAAAGAGGGGGCTGTGATGTCCGTACGATGGCAGGATTGGGCGAATGTTCTGTTGGGTTGCTGGCTCGCTGTTTCACCATGGCAAATGGAGTACACCTTAAACCATGCCGCCACGGGGAATGCTTGCGGAGTGGGGACGGTTCTGGTCGTATTTAACCTCATTGCCGTCTGCAGAATAGTGGATGAAGGGCAGGAAATCGTCAATATCCTGCTGGGAATCTGGCTGATGTTTTCCCCTTATGCGCTGGATTTTTCCCTGGAGAAAAACCCGGCAATCAATGCGATGGCGGTCGGCGCACTGATAGTGGTCCTTGCCGGCTGGCAGATAGTCGACGCTACCAGGGAAAAGAAATTGCCGAAATAGCCGCCATAGCCGGCACCGACTCGATGTTGAATCAGGCGCCGGGGCATGGTGTTGCTTGATTTATCCGCGCCTGTTAATTTCCGGCGGTTGGTTTGTTCTAGTCCGCATGGCGCAAGGCGAGCTGCGCGCGTATTGCGTTCAATTCTTCCTGCAGTTCATCGATGCGCCGCATCAGCGTCAAGGCCAACGCCACGCCGTGCAGGTCGAGTTCGAAATCGTCACGCAACCTGCGGGCGGTATTGGCGGTAGCGACGTAGCGCAGATGAAACGACTGCGGCTGGGCCTGGTTGTCGACCGGTACGATGACACCATTTTCAATCAGTTCGTCGAGCTCTGCGCTCGACAAGCCGGATGCTTCGGCCAGGTACTGGGCCGAGCAAACGCCCTGGTCGTTGAGCCATATCCATTCGGAAACATCGACTTTCATTTTGCCCCCTTGTTGAAGTGGTCGCGCGCCTTGAAGTCGGACGCGGCGGCAAGCTGCTCGTACAGTTCCTGTTCTTGTTTGGTGACTTTGTCGGGTACCACTATCCGCACCACCGCGACTAAATTTCCCGCGCTTCCATCCGACGATGGCAGCCCGCGCCTGGCAAGGCGCAGCCGCTGCCCGGATGAAGTGCCCGGCTTGATGTTGAGCTCCACGTTGCCGCCCAAGGTCGGGATCTCGACCGCTGCGCCCAGTACCGCCTCCCAAGGCGCCAGCGAAAGATCGATGTACAGGTCGCGCCCGGTTACGCGGTATAGCGGGTGCGGTGCGATGGTCAGCGCAATGTACAAATCGCCGGGTTTGCCGCCGTTGCGGCCCGGCCCTCCTTTGCCGGCAAGCCGCAGCCGCTGGCCCTCCGTCGCTCCCTTGGGGATGGTGACCCGGAAGGTATGCGACACGCGATGGGGCAAGCCGTTTTCGTCGTATTCAGGCGCTTCCACTGCGACATCGGTTTCGCCGCCGCTATATATTTTTTCCAGCGATACCGGAACAGTCACCGTATAGTCCTCGCCTGGGTGGGGGACGCTTGCGCGCTTGGGCCCTCGGCCGCTGCCGCCATGGCGGCCCGACATGAATGCATTCAGGAGGTCGGACAGGTCCACGTCATCGAAGCCCGATGCGCTGGAGCCGTATTGTTGCTGCCACTCGGGCGGCGGCGTAAAGTTTTCGCCGGCGGGATATTTACCGAGGTTATCGTATTCCTGCCGCTTTTCAGTATCTTTCAGCGTCGCATACGCTTCCGCCACTTCCTTGAATTTTTCTTCACCCTTGGGGTCCTTGGAAACGTCGGGATGATATTGGTGGGCAAGTTTCCGGTATGCCTTTTTGATGTCGTCGGTCGATGCAGTTCGTTCGACTCCCAATGCCTGATAATAATCTTTATATTTCATCGAAATCCCGCGTTGAAAGTGAATCGGATTCTGCGAAGTGTGAAGTATTCTACCCCGGCACATGGATTCTCAACGTATTCACGGCACGAGAACTGCAGCACTTTCGTGCTCATCTGGGGTAACTATTCAGCCGCTGGCGCGAGTGCGGAGTGCGTTTTGGGAAAGAGAGCGTCTGCAAGTAGACGGGCTCATTACCGCTGGCTACTTTCGTCATGCGCATTCCGCTCGGACTTCATTGGATCGCTCGCGCTTTCTCTTCCCCAAAACGCACTCCGCACTCGCGCCAGCGACTGAATAGTTACCATCGGGCTTGATCATTTGGCCGCATGCAGTTTTACCCACGCTTCAAAGCGCTCCATCCAGGTTTGCAGGAATTGTTTGCTGCCTTCGCCGATATTGCCGGCCTGGTCGAATAATCCATCCTTTGCCTGGATGAAAGCTTCCGGTTGTCCAAGCGTCGGGACATCCAGATACGCGAGAACATTGCGCAAATGCTGTTGCGCAATCGCGGTGCCGATGGCCCCAACCGACACGCCCAACACGCCGGCCGGCTTGCCTGCCCAGGCACTCTGGCCATAGGGGCGCGACGCCTGGTCGATGGCGTTTTTAAGTACGCCCGGGATCGAGCGGTTGTACTCGGCCGTGACGAATAACAGACCCTGGGCAGCGCCGATTTCCCGCTTAAGCCTTTTGACCGGTTCAGACTGATAGGCATCGTCGTCCTGGTTATAGAGCGGCAGGTCGCCTATTTGCACCTGCTTGAATGAAAACGCCGGCGTCGCCAGTTTTACGATGGCATTAGCGAGTTTGCGATTGAATGAATCGCGGCGAAGGCTGCCTACCACTACGGCGATTTGATATTGACTCATGTCGATCTCCTGGGAAAGTTTCAGTTCATTCCGGCATTTCACACGGTTAATGCAAACTACGCGCTTGATGCAGTGCAATCTGTGCGATAGCGTACCTTGGGTGTTACAAATTAACGCTATTGTGTTAATAAAACAAGCATAAAATATTATTGGCTTAGCGGCCTGTAGAATGGCATAGTCGACGATTCATTAATATGGCCTATCCACTATGACCCACCCTCAATTTAAAACAGTTCAATGCCTGTCGCCCGCGGGTTTGCACAGGATGGCCTACAAGGAATGGGGCGATCCGCAGAATCCCAATGTATTGGTATGCGTTCACGGCCTGACCCGCGTGTCGGATGATTTCGACGCCTTGGCGCGTGCCCTGTCCGATACCTATCGCGTGGTTTGTCCGGACGTGGTGGGGCGCGGGCGGTCGGACTGGTTGCGCGATGCGCACTATTACGCAATTCCGCAGTATGTCAGCGACATGGTGACGCTATTGGCCCGTCTTGAGGCAGAGACGGTCGACTGGCTGGGCACCTCCATGGGCGGCTTGATCGGGATGGGGCTGGCGTCATTGCCCGGCAATCCGGTACGGAAATTGCTTTTGAACGATATAGGCTTCAACCTGAATCCTGTAGCGATTGCGCGCATCGGCGATTACCTTGGCCAACCGGTACGGTTCGGGACGTTCGACGAGGCGGTGCACTACATTAGGGCAATTTCGCTGACGTTTGGGCCGCATACCGATGAAGAGTGGCGCAAATTTGCTGCCGACGTGTTGCGCCAGCAACCGGGCGGACAATGGATATTGCATTACGATGCCGGTATAGCGGTTCCGTTCAAGGCAGTGACGCCGGAAAGTGTGCAGCGCGAGGCGGCGTTGCTGGCGGCGGCGTATGATGCGATTACCTGTCAGACTCTGGTGGTGCGGGGCAGGGAGTCCGATCTGTTGACGCGCGAGGTCGCGCAGGCAATGACGGAGCGCGGACCGAGGGCAACACTGGTTGAGATTGCCGGTGTCGGCCATGCGCCCACTTTTGTGCATGCCGATCAGATTGCGATAGCAAGAGATTTTTTTGTAGGTTGATAACGGGTTACCCAGGCATTGGGCACGATGGTTACGCATTTTTACAGGTTGTTAGGCTCTTATGGTATCGCTTGCGGCTACGCAGAGTGAAACGCATCTGCACACTGCCGGTCTGACGGCAGACGAGCGCGCGCGCGTGATGGCTGCGCTGGAGTTTGTCAAGCCGATATATCACGGCAAGAAGGTGGTAACGGGGCAGGATGCTTTTGCCTTTGTACAGGGCGTGACGATGGTATTGGCATCGCTGAAAGCCGATGTCGATACCCGTGTTGCCGGTGTATTGTTCGAACTGGCGATGCTGGACCCCGTCGTTGCTGAAACCATCGAAGCCCGGTTCGGCAAGGAAATTGCAGACATGGTAACCGGCGTGCGCCAGTTGATGCGTTTGCACGAGACTGCTCTGGCTCAACAGGAAGTGGCGGAAGTGGCGCGCGGCAAGAATGCTGCGCAACAGGCGGCCGCGCAACTGGAAATCTTGCGCAAGATGATGCTGGCGATGGCGTCCGACATGCGGGTGGTTCTGGTGCGGCTTGCTTCGCGTCTGACCACCTTGCGCTATTTTGCCGACATGAAGCTGGAAAGCGATATTACCCGTCACTACGCGCGCGAAACCTTCGACCTTTATGCCCCGCTGGCAAATCGGCTCGGTATTTGGCAATTGAAGTGGGAACTGGAAGATTTGTCGTTCCGTTTTATGGAACCGCAAGCGTATAAGCGCATCGCGAAATTACTCGAAGAAAAGCGCATGGAGCGCGAAGGCTTCGTCCATGCCGCGATCTCGCGTCTGGAGGCTGAACTCGCCGCTGCCGGCATCAAGGCTGAAGTGTTCGGCCGCCCCAAGCATATTTACAGTATCTGGAGCAAGTTGCGCGGCAAGGATCTCGACTTTTCCGAATTGTATGATGTGCGGGCGTTCCGCGTGATTGTGGCGGACGTAAAAACCTGTTATACGGTGCTTGGCATCGTGCACAATATCTGGACCCCGCTGCCGAAGGAATTCGACGATTATATTTCACGTCCGAAGCCGAACGGCTATCAGTCATTGCATACGGTGGTCATGGCCGAAGACGGGCGGCCGCTGGAAGTGCAGATACGCACCAGTGAAATGCATCGTTTTGCCGAATATGGCGTGGCGGCGCATTGGCGTTACAAGGAAAGCGGCGGATCGAATTTTTCAGCGCAGAAATACGATGAGAAAATCGCGTGGCTGCGGCAATTGCTGGCCTGGAAAAGCGAGGTGGTCGATGCGGTGGTCGGGCAGGACGACGTGCAGCGCGAGTGGGTGGAGAAGATCAAATCGGCCACGCTGGACGACCGTATTTATGTGCTGACGCCACAAGCCCGGGTGATTGAATTGCCCAGCGGGGCGACGCCGATCGACTTCGCCTATCATCTGCATAGCGATGTCGGGCATAGCTGCCGCGGAGCGCGTGTCGACGGCGTGATGGTGCCGCTGAATACGGTATTGAAGAACGGTCAAACAGTCGACATCATTACCGCCCGCAGCGGCGGCAACGTTGGCCCATCGCGCGATTGGCTGAGCCCCGGTTATGCGGCCAGCCCGCGCACCCGTTCCAAGGTGCGCGCATGGTTCAATGCGATCGAGCAGCAGGAAACCTTGACCAACGGCCGCGGATTGGTTGAAAAAACGCTGCAGCGGGAAGGCAAGACTGCTGTCAACCTGGAAGAATTGGCGCGCAAATTGGGTTTCTCCAAGCCGGACGACCTATTTATATCGGTCGGCAAGGATGAGTTCAGTTTGCGTCATATAGAGCAGGCGCTGCACATCGACGATGCGCCCCGGCAGGTTGTCAAACGTCCAAATGCGGACAACGTGACGCCGCTCCGAAAGAGCCGGGCGTCAAGCGTCTCGCAAGGAGCTAAATCGGGCGTGCTGGTGGTCGGCGCCGATGGCTTGATGACGCAGCTTGCCAAGTGCTGCAAGCCGGCGCCGCCGGACCCGATCGTCGGGTTCATCACGCGAGGCAAAGGGGTGTCGATACACCGGGCGACGTGCAAAAATTTTGCCGAGATGAAAACCAAGGCGCCCGAGCGCGTGATACACACCGCATGGGGGAAAGCCGGTGCAGAGACCGTTTATCCGGTAGACATCTTCGTGCTGGCGGGCGACCGGCAGGGTTTGCTGCGTGATATTTCGGAAATTTTTCTGCGCGAAAAAATCAACGTGATCGGCGTCAGCACCCAAAGTATCAAAGGTCATGCGCGCATGGCGTTTACCGCCGAAATCGGCTCGACCGCGCAGTTGCAAAGGGCGTTGGCGGTGATTCGGGACGTGGAGGGCGTGATGGAGGCGCGGCGGCAGTAAACCGCATTATTTTTCACATTTTGATTTTTCGCCATGCCAAAATTTGCAGCAAATTTATCAACGATGTACAACGAATTGGCGTTTCTGGACCGCTTTTCCGCTGCGGCAACGGACGGTTTCGCCGGCGTCGAATTTTGGTTTCCATACGACTATCCGGCCGGCGACATCAAGTCAAGGCTGGATCGATATGGATTGACGCTGGCTTTGTTCAATTGTCCGCCCGGCGATTGGGTTGCCGGCGAGCGCGGCATCGCTTGCCTGCCGGGGCGCGAACAGGAGTTCAAGCAAGGCGTCGAACTGGCGCTGAAATATGCGCAGGCGCTCGGCAGCAAGCATCTGCATGTGATGGCCGGGTTGGTACAGCCCGGCAACGAGCCAGCGCAGTGCAGGGCGGTTTATCTGCGTAACCTTGCCTATGCGGCACAACAGGCCGCGCAGCAGGGGGTCGTCATTGTCATCGAACCGATCAACTTGCGCGACATGCCCGGTTATTTTCTTAACCGCCAGGACGAGGCCCATGCACTATGCCGCGAGGTGGGGGCGCCTAATCTGAAAGTCTTGCTCGATTTCTATCATTGTCAAATTGTGGAAGGCGACCTGGCGACCACATTGCGGCGCGATATCGCCGCTATCGCCCATATGCAGATTGCCGGCGTGCCGGGGCGCCACGAGCCGAATTGCGGCGAGATCCATTACCCGTATCTATTTGGCTTGATGGATGAATTGGGTTATGACGGCTGGGTGGGCTGCGAATATAGGCCCAAAGCCGGCACTTCGGAAGGGCTGGGCTGGCTTTGCGCCTGGTTATCTGGCAACGATGGAAAGCAAGATTTGAATAAATTGTGCGAAGATTGTGCGAAGATTCTGGTGAAGTCGCCAAAATATCGTTATAATTCCGCTTCTTTAGGCGCGTAGCTCAGCTGGTTAGAGCACTACCTTGACATGGTAGGGGTCGTTGGTTCGAGTCCAATCGTGCCTACCAACGAAATAGCAGTAGAATCAAGCAGTTAACGAAAATATAAGCCGACCTGTTGGGGTCGGCTTTTTCGTTTGTGCCCATGCCAACGGATTTTATATCTAACCTGGAAATGAGCCAGGGTCGCGAAGCCCAAGTGCGTTACGATGGCGCTGTATCGATAAATTACCGCACAACCGCGCAATAATCTCATGGACGAATAATATGGCATCAGTCGCGAAAAATCGCGTAACACGTAAGAGTAGTGCGGCCAAGCCGATAGGCAGCGCGCCATGTTACGGCCAAACGGTTTTGGTTTTGCACGGTGGTGGCGCGTTGGGAGCCTACCAGGCAGGGGTGTACCAGGCTATGCATGAGGCCGGGATAGAGCCGGATTGGGTGATCGGCACGTCCATCGGCGCAATTAATGGCGCGATCATTGCAGGTAATCCGCCTGAGCAGCGATTGGCCCGTTTGCATGCATTTTGGGATGGCGTTAAACATCAGGCGCCGGATTTCGCCCCCTTGGCGTGGCTTGGCTTGGGGCCGGTGCTGTCGAATATGCAGACTGTGACCACAGGCATCCCCGCCTTTTTTGAGCCCAATCCGGCCGCCATGATGGGCAATAAGGCGCAGCTTGGTGTCGACCAGGCTTCTTATTATAGTACCGAGCCTTTGCGCGAGACCTTGAATGCGATGGTCGACTTCGCGTGCCTGAGCCAAAAAAAGACCCGCTTGACAGTCGGTGCGGTGCACGTGCGGGGGGGCGATATGCGTTATTTTGATAGCCGAGAAGAAAGCCTGGGCGTCGAGCATGTGATGGCTTCCGGGGCTCTGCCGCCGGCTTTTCCTGCGGTGCGCGTCAATGGCGAACCATATTGGGATGGCGGCATCTATTCCAACACGCCGATAGAAGCGGTGCTGGACGACAGGCCGCGCCGCAATTCCACCATCTTCGCGGTCAACGTATGGCAGCCGACAGGCCCGGAGCCGCAATCCATTTGGGATGTGATGGGGCGTCAAAAGGAGATACAGTTCGCCAGCCGCGAAGATAGCCATATTGAGCGGCAAAAGCAAATCCATCGGCTACGCCGCGTGATACGCGAGTTGCAGCAATACGTGCCCGACGATAAGAAAGACGATCCGCGCGTGAAAGAATTGGCCTCATGGGGCTGCGGCACCACGATGCATGTGTTGCGTCTGTTGGCGCCGCGCATCGACGGCGAAGACTATACCAAGGACATCGATTTCAGCGCCGGCGCCATCAACGCGCGTTGGAAAGCAGGGTATAAGGATACGCTGGCAATGATCAAGCGCGCGCCGTGGGAAGGGCTGGCCGACTCGATTGAGGGCGTAGTTGTGCATGACTGAATAGGTATGGAGCGCTCAGCAGTCGTCACGGTGGAAGTGATTGATGTAACGGTTCCTTCCACATCGGGCGCAACGTCGACGAGAGTGATGTTGCCGTTGGCGTCAAAACTGACGATCACCCGCTGGCCGAGCTGAACGCCGTCGGCAGACATGGCACGCGGCGCGCCGAAGGCTTCGGTCTGATAATGTGTGTTGGCGGTATCTGTGTATTCGTGGTTGTCCACAATGATGCTGCCAAATCCATTGACGGTACCCATGGCGGTACCGGCGCCGCCGTTGGTCGCCGTGGGAGAACTGCCGCCGCCTCCGCCACTGCAGGCGTTCAACAAAATGGCGAGCGTTACCAAGATCAATCCGGTAATCAGGAATTTTTGCAGGAAGTTATCTGGAATATTACGGTCTTGTTTCATGATCGTCCTCATTGCTGAAGTTGAGAGTGAGCATCATCGTCAAGGGATCGGTGCTGATATTTTTTTGGTTGAAGTGTAATTGACGAAAACGCAGATTTCTATCAGACGGACGGACGAAACGATGTAAGAGCTTTCCTACCGGAAGCCAGATGAATATACGTTGAATGCCGGAAGTTTGATTCTTTGAGATTTACAAGGGCTCGCAACACTTTATAAGTAACGAATGGTCGATGCGCTCTTGCATGCCGGAATTTTTGGAAACGCAGAGACTCGACGCAGATCGACAACCTTGCATCAAATAAACTGGTACCGCGCGCGGAATTTAACGGCCGGCTTCGCATGAAGCCGCATGGCGGCGCATGCTTGCCTCGTAACCTTTCAGAACACCGCGCAGCCAAAACACTTCCATCGGCATCCTGCGCGTCGCAATTGCAAGTTCTTCGGTGTCCGTGCTGAACTCGACAATCTGACCATTCGGTTCATCGGACAGGAATGGAAGTAAATCGGTTAAGGTATTCATGGCATAGTCACTTTCGTCGAGGTGTGGAGACAATAGTCACCTTTCGACCGCATACCGAACGCGTTGTTCCGTTAGTTCGTGGCGACGAATCATGAGCAGGTAAATTCCTACAACGGTTAAGCGACTCGTCCGACAGCTTTTGGAATTCGTGTTAACTACACTATGTTCAATGGTCGCGCTATTGTGCTCCATGCATTCGGTCCACCTATTGAGAGAGCGATGGAAACAAATTATTCTCGAATTTATCCTTTGGCTGCCGGCGCCGCAGTAGGCGGCGGCTTCGCCGCCAGTGAAACGGGAAAAAGTCGACAACCTCGTAACGTATTGCATGCGAAGCTGGTCAGTCGTAGTCACGACGAGATTGAAGCGGCGGTGAACCGCGGGTTGGCTGCCGCCATGCTGATCGATATCGCTGCAGGTGTTGTCATCATGCGCAAAAGCGGCGTGCCTTGGCATGTCAGCGAAAGAGTCCTGGTCAATCCTGATCGGCGGCGCAAGTCGGATTGGCAACGCGCAGACTTATCACTACGTCAGGACGCTTAATTTTATTGCGGACCCCATCGCCGTCGCTGGCTAAAAATCCAGCAACGCGTCAATACGCTCGATTCACTTTCCGCCCGGCGCGCGCGAGGCAATCTTTCGCCGGACGAAGTCAATGTGCTGGTTCAGTGCATAGGCATGTTCGGCAAATGCAAGCGGCAATGCGGCATGAGTCACTGTTTCATCGATGTGATCGACTTGTTTAAGCACCGCCTCACGCGCCTCCTGTGGAGTCTCGCTATTGACCTGGGTTTCAAGGAATTTCAGTTCGCCATACCATCGATAAAGGCGGCGCCGGATACGCCACGCATAGAGCTGCGGTACGGCGCGCAGAGCGGGCACCAGAATTGCAGCAAGAGGAACGAGTACCAGCCCTGTCCGGTCAATGAGGTTTGCCAACCAGAACGGTAGATAGCGCTGGAGAAATGACGGACCTGATTTGTAGTAATGCTCGGCGTCTGTGCTCAACGGTATATCTACATCTTTCGGTGTCGGAAAATCATGCGCGGCGTTCAATAAACCCGGCTCGGCGTGTGCTTCGTACATCGCC
>JBIODP010000061.1:0-10447 GCA_044445195.1 Burkholderiales bacterium
CAAGTGGCCGAAGGCACGCGCGTGCGCGCCCGCGGCGAGGTACGGCAAGGCTTTTTCGGCGCCGAGATGGTCCATCCCGTCTATAAGGTAATTTCGGAGGGAACCCCGTTGCCGACCGTGCTGACGCCGGTCTATCCCGCCGGCGACGGCCTGTCGCAAGCTTTTTTGCGCAAATCGATAGCCGATGCCATGGCGCGCATCGACTGGCAAGACACCTTGCCCGACGGCATGCGTGCCGCTCTGCAACTCTCTGCGTTTGAAGCGTCGATCCGGCTGTTGCATAACCCGCCGCCTGAAATAAACAGGGAGACGCTGGATGACCGCTCCCATCCGGCTTGGGTGCGCGTGAAGTTCGATGAACTGCTGGCGCAACAATTGTCGCTCAAGCGGGCGCAGGCTGCGCGCCGTGCCAAGGGGGCGATTGCGCTGCCGCATGTCGGCAAGCTATCCGAGCAATTCCTGGCCTGCCTGCCATTTACGCTCACCGCTGCGCAACAACGGGTCTTGACCGAAATCCGCGCCGACCTGCGCGCCGCCTACCCGATGCAACGCTTGCTGCAAGGCGATGTCGGCAGCGGTAAAACCGTGATTGCCGCGCTGGCGGCGGCACAGGCAATCGACAGCGGTTTTCAGGCTGTGCTGATGGCGCCGACCGAAATCCTGGCCGATCAGCACTTCCGTAAAATTGCCGCGTGGATGGAGCCGTTGGGCGTCAATGTCGCGTGGCTGACCGGCAGCCTGAAGAAAAAGGAAAAAAACGAGGCGCAGGCGCGTATCGAATCCGGACAGGCGCAATTGGTGATCGGCACCCACACGCTGATTCAAGAAACGGTACAGTTTGCCAAATTGGGGTTGGTGATCGTCGATGAGCAACATCGCTTCGGCGTCAGTCAACGGCTGGCGTTGCGCAACAAAGGCGTGGAACCCGCCGCCGCACCCGACGCCCTGAAAACGGTGCCGCACCAATTGATGATGTCGGCCACGCCGATCCCGCGCACGCTCGCCATGACTTACTATGCCGATCTCGAAGTCTCGGTGCTTGACGAATTGCCGCCGGGCCGCACGCCGGTCGTCACACGAGTGATAGACCAGCAGCGGCGCGATGAAGTGATTGAACGAGTGCATGCGGCAGCGCAAGAGGGGCGCCAGATATATTGGGTCTGCCCGTTGATTGAAGAATCGGAAACCCTGCAGTTGCAAACAGCGGCCGACACCCATGCGGCGCTGATGGCCGCCTTGCCGGACCTGCAGGTCGGCCTGGTGCATGGGCGTTTGAAGCCGGTTGACAAACAGCGGGTGATGGATGCATTTACGCGTGCTGAAATTCATGTCCTGGTCGCCACCACCGTCATTGAGGTCGGCGTCGATGTGCCGAATGCATCGCTGATGGTGATCGAGCATGCGGAACGCTTCGGCCTGTCGCAATTGCATCAATTGCGTGGCCGGGTTGGGCGCGGCGCAGCGGCCAGCGCCTGTCTGCTGCTCTTCCAAAGCCCGCTTGGCCCGACTGCCAAACAGCGTTTGCGCACCATGCGTAAAACTGCCGATGGCTTTGAAATCGCCAGGATCGACTTGCAAATCCGTGGCCCCGGCGAATTCCTCGGCGCGCGCCAATCGGGGCAGGCGATGTTGCGTTTTGCCAATCTGGAAACCGACCAATGGCTGGTAGACCGCGCCCGCGATGCCGCCCATGCGCTGCTGCGAAACGATCCCGCTACGGTAGATGCGCATCTGGCGCGCTGGCTTGGCGTGCGTGAAGACTTCCTGAAGGTTTGATAGCGCATACAATGCCGGTACGCTATAAAATGACGCTCAAGGCATAATTCAATATTACAGATAAATTTGCAATTTGCGCCGGGCTTGCACGGACATTAATCATGACCCTCACCGAACTGAAATACATCGTTGCCGTAGCCCGCCAAAAACATTTCGGCCATGCGGCGGAAGCCTGCCATGTCGCGCAACCCACCTTGTCGGTCGCCATCAAAAAACTGGAGGACGAACTCGGTGTCATGATTTTCGAGCGTGGCGGAACTGAAATTTCAACCACGCCCCTGGGCTCTCAAATTGTCGCTCAGGCTGAGCGGGTGCTGGAACAAACTGCAGCCATCAGGGAAATCGCCAAACAGAACAAGGATCCGCTGGGAGGACAATTCCGTCTTGGCATCATTTATACCATTGCGCCCTACCTGCTGCCGCAACTGGTCAGGAACATGATTGAGCAAGTGCCGCAAATGCCGTTGATCCTGCAGGAAAATTTCACGGTGAAACTGGTGGAATTGCTGCGTCTGGGCGACCTGGACGCCGCCATCATGGCGCTGCCTTTCGCCGAACAGGGTTTGATGGTGCAAGCGCTGTACGATGAGCCGTTTGTGGTAGCGTTGCCTAAACATCATCCGTGGGCCGACCGTTCCTGCATCGCTGCCCATGACTTGAAATCGGAAACCATGCTGTTGCTGGGCAATGGCCATTGTTTCCGCGACCAGGTGCTGGAGGTATGCCCCGAGATGTCGCGTTTTTCCACCACTGGCGACGGCATAGCGCGCACTTTCGAAGGCTCGTCGCTGGAAACCATCCGCCATATGGTCGCGTCGGGCATCGGCATCACCGTCTTGCCCCGGGCGTCGGTGCCCGACATGCAAGCCAGGGATGGCATGCTGCGCTATGTGCCGTTTGAAAAACCGGCGCCGTCGCGACGGGTAGTGATTGCCTGGCGCAAGAGTTTCACGCGCACCAGCGCGATTGAGGCGGTGCGGCAGGCCGTGCTGAGCTGCAATTTGCCCGGCGTTGCAATGCTCAACGACGCGCAGGTTGCCGAAGGGCCAGGGATGCCCTCACCCCGTTTGTCCTCTACTTAATTTATAGCATAATAAAAATCCGATGCGGCATTTTCAACTCTACGTAAAACTCACCCGTCTCGATAAACCGATAGGCATCCTGCTGCTATGGTGGCCGACCATGAGCGCACTATGGCTGGCGTCGAACGGACCTCCGGATTGGCGCCTGTTTGCCATTTTTACGCTTGGCACAATACTGATGCGCTCCGCCGGGTGCGCGATCAACGATTTTGCCGATCGCGATTTCGACAGGCATGTCAAGCGCACGGCGGAGCGGCCGCTGACCAGTGGCCAGCTTGCGCCCTGGAAAGCGGTGGCCGTGGCCGCGCTGCTGGCGCTGATATCGTTCGCGCTGATCCTGCCGCTCAATCCATTGACCAAACAATTAGCGGTGGCAGCCGTATTGATCGCTGCCACTTATCCATATTTCAAACGCTTCTTCGCTATTCCTCAGGCCTACCTGGGGATCGCATTCGGCTTCGGCATTCCGATGGCCTACGCGGCAGTGCAAAACAAGGTGCCAGCAACCGCATGGATATTGTTGGCCTCCAATATTCTGTGGGCCATCGCCTACGATACCGAGTATGCCATGGTCGACCGCGACGACGATCTGAAGATCGGCGTCAAAACCTCAGCGATCACATTCGGGCGCTTCGATGTGTTGGCGGTGATGCTTTGTTATGCGACGAGCGGCGCCATCGTCTTTTGGGTCGGCTGGCAGCATGGTCTGCGCACCTGGCTCCCGGCAGGGTTGTTTCTGGCCGTCCTGTGCGCGCTATACCATTACACCCTGATCCGCGGGCGCGACCGCCTGCGCTGTTTTGCGGCGTTCCGCCATAACAACTGGCTGGGCGCAGCGGTATTTGCCGGGATTGCGCTGAATTACGCGCCGTTCTCCTGATCCTGCCCAAACTCGATTCCCAACTCCTTGCCGCGCGCCGCTGCGGCATGCAACGCGCGCACGATCGCGTCTTTTACGCCGCTGGCATCCATACTGGTTAACGCCGCATACGTGGTTCCGCCTTTCGACGTCACCCGCTCGCGCAACACCGATACCGGTTCGCTAGCCTGCGCCGCCAATTGCGAGGCGCCGGTAAAGGTGGCAATCGCCAGTTGCTTACCCTGTTCGGCGCTCAGACCCATTTCCAGCGCTGCCTGTTGCATCGCCTCGATGAAGTAAAACACATAGGCAGGCCCGCTACCGGACACGGCAGTGACCGAATCGATCAGCGTTTCATCTTCCAGCCAGACGGTGACGCCCACCGAGCGCATGACGGCGTCGGCCATATCGCGCTGCTGCTGCGTCACGCCCGGCATGGCCGCCATGCCGGTTATGCCTTGCCCGATCAGGGCCGGCGTATTGGGCATGCTGCGCACGATTGCCGCATGCCCGTTCAACCAGCGCGACAAGTCCACCGCCCGGATGCCGGCTGCAATCGACAATATCAGTTGCGAAGCGATGAATGGCAACAGCGCTGCAGCCGCTTCCCTCATTTGCTGCGGTTTGACGGCCAGTACAATGACATCGGACTGCGCGATCCTGTCGTCGATCCGGTTCGCCGTACCGACGCCGAACTGTTGCGCCAGCCTAGCCAACGCAGTGGCATCCGGATCGATCACGTGAATATTTTCTGCAGCAGTGCGCTTTCCCGCGAGGCCGCCAATCAACGCGGTCGCCATGTTGCCGCCGCCTATAAAACCGATTTTCAGGTCATCTCGCATAATCCCTCTTTCCAAAAATGGCGCTACCGACTCTTACTATGGTCGCGCCCTCGGCTATCGCCGCGTTCATGTCCGCCGACATTCCCATCGACAAGGTATCCAAAGCCAGCCCTTGTGCGCATAAAGCATCAAACAACTGACGCAATTGCCGAAACGGGCCGCGTTGCAGTTCAAATGTACCGGATTGCTCCGGAATCGCCATCAATCCGCGCAGCTTCAAGCGCGGCATGCCGGACACCGCTTGCGCCAATGCAATAAGCTCACCCGGCGCCACGCCGCTTTTGCTTGCTTCCCCGCTTACATTGACTTGCAGACAAACATTCAATGGCGGCAAATGCGCCGGCCGCTGTTCTGCCAGACGCTGGGCCACCTTTTCGCGCTCCACCGAATGCACCCAATCGAAGCGCTCCGAAATGGGGCGGGTTTTATTGCTCTGGATTGGCCCAATAAAATGCCATTCAAGCAACAAATCAGGTTGTACAACGCGTATTGCCTCTATTTTATCCAAGGCTTCCTGCAAATAATTTTCACCAAATGCAACTTGCCCAGCGGAGGCCGCTTCCATTACCGCATCCGCGCCAAAGGTTTTGGATACGGCGAGCAGGCTGATTGTTTGCGGATCGCGGCCGGCGCTTTGCGCAGCAGCAATAATCTGCGCATGTACGACTTGCAAGTTTTGCGGAATTGAGGACATAATCCAAAGACTTTTTATCCGATTGAACGGCTAGCGATGCATTGCCTTATTTTTCAAGCTGAAGGATTATAAATGGACATCTCCGAACTACTCGCTTTTTCAGTCAAAAATAATGCCTCCGACTTGCACTTGTCTTCGGGTCTGCCGCCCATGATACGGGTTAACGGCGACATACGCCGCATCAATTTGCCGCCGCTGGAACATAAAGACGTGCATGGCATGATCTATGACATCATGAATGACGGTCAACGCAAGGCATACGAAGAAAATCTCGAATGCGACTTTTCGTTTGCGATTCCCGGACTGGCGCGGTTTCGCGTCAACGCATACAACCAGGATCGCGGCGCCGCTACCGTCATGCGTACCATTCCGTCGAAAGTTCTCAGCCTTGAGGCCCTCAACTGTCCGAAAATCTTTGGCGATCTGGCCTCTAAACCACGCGGACTGGTTTTGGTGACCGGACCAACCGGTTCAGGCAAGTCAACCACGCTGGCCGCCATGGTGAATCACGTCAACGAAAACGAATATGGGCATATTTTAACAATTGAAGACCCGATCGAATTTGTCCACGAATCGAAAAAATGCCTGATCAACCAACGTGAAGTAGGGCCGCATACGCATTCGTTCAGCGCGGCGCTGCGCTCGGCGTTGCGGGAAGATCCGGACGTGATTCTGGTGGGCGAATTGCGCGATCTGGAAACCATCCGCCTGGCGTTGTCGGCGGCAGAAACCGGTCACCTTGTGTTCGGCACCTTACATACCTCGTCTGCCGCCAAGACGATCGACCGTATAGTCGACGTATTCCCAGGCGATGAAAAAGAAATGGTGCGCGCGATGTTGTCCGAATCCTTGCAAGCGGTGATTTCTCAAACCCTGCTCAAGAACAAGGAGGGCACAGGCCGGGTTGCCGCGCATGAAATCATGGTCGGCACGCCGGCGATCCGCAACCTGATTCGCGAAGCTAAAGTGGCGCAGATGTACTCCGCGATTCAAACCGGCAGCAACATGGGCATGCAAACACTGGATAGCAATCTGACCGACCTGGTAAAGCGCAATGTTATTTCGGCGGCGGCGGCGCGCAGCGCAGCCAAAATTCCGGAAAATTTCCCTGGCTAAATGAAAACCCCCGTGAATACGGCCGCGCGAACCGGCCCTTACCGTTAAGGATTCATTATGGAACGCGATCAAGCAACCAAATTCATGTACGATCTGCTGCGCCTGATGCTCAGCAAAAAAGGTTCCGACTTGTTTATCACGACCGAATTTCCCCCTGCGTTTAAAATCGACGGGAAAATGACGCCGGTATCGAACCAGCCACTAACGGCGACTCACACCGTCGAGTTGGCGCGTGCGATCATGAACGACAAGCAGTCTGCTGAATTTGAAGCGACCAAGGAATGCAATTTCGCCATCAGCCCTGGCGACCTCGGCCGTTTTCGCGTGTCGGCGTTCGTGCAGCAAGGCAAGGTAGGCCTGGTATTGCGCACCATCACCACCGCCATTCCGAAGATGGAAGATTTGGGAATACCGGAGGTGTTGAAAGAAGTGGTGCTGACCAAACGCGGCCTGGTTATCATGGTCGGTTCTACCGGTTCCGGAAAATCCACCACACTGGCAGCCATGATCGGCTATCGCAATGAAAATAGCTATGGTCACATCATCACGGTTGAAGATCCGGTTGAATATATCCACCCCCATCGCAATTGCATTATCACCCAGCGCGACGTCGGCACCGATACTGCAGACTGGGGTACTGCCTTGAGAAACACCTTGCGGCAAGCGCCGGATGTCATCCTGATCGGTGAAATTCGCGACCGCGAAACGATGGATTATGCGATTGCATTTGCTGAAACAGGACATCTTTGCCTTGCCACCATGCATGCCAACAGTTCCAACCAGGCGCTGGACCGCATCGTCAATTTTTTCCCTGAAGAGCGCCGCCAGCAACTGCTGATGGACTTGTCGCTGAATCTGAAAGCCATGATTTCGCAGCGCCTGGTACCGTTGCGCGATACCAAAGGGCGCTGTGCCGCAGTCGAGATCATGCTGAATTCGCCGTTGATCTCCGATTTGATTTTTAAAGGCAACGTGCATGAAATCAAGGAAATCATGAAAAAATCCCGTGAACTTGGCATGCAAACCTTTGATCAGGCATTATTCGACTTGTATGAAGCAGGCCGGATCTCGTATGAAGATGCACTGCGCAATGCGGACTCGGTCAACGACTTGCGTCTTGAGATCAAACTAAGGAGCAAAGACGCAAAAGACCGCGATCTCGCCAAGGGCACCGAACATTTAGGATTGGTATAACCATGGATACTGTTTACAACTTCGCAGCCGACAGCCTGCAAGGCATGCCGGTGAATCTGGAACAATATCGCGGCAAAGTGCTGCTGATCGTCAATACTGCCAGCCGTTGCGGTTTTACGCCGCAATACGAGGGGCTGGAAAAAGTCTATCTAAAGTACCAGGGCCAAGGATTGGAAATCCTTGGCTTCCCGTGCAACCAGTTCGGCCGGCAAGAGCCAGGGGGCGCGGAAGAAATCGGCGCATTTTGCCAGAAAAATTACGGCGTAACTTTCCCTCTGTTTGCCAAAATAGAAGTCAATGGCGACCATGCCCACCCTCTATACCGCTACCTGAAAGCCGAAGGACGCGGGATATTAGGCAGCGAAGCGATCAAATGGAATTTCACCAAATTTCTGGTGAAAAAGGATGGATCGGTATTTAAACGCTATGCGCCGCAAACTTCTCCCGAGAATTTGGCGGACGATATCGAAAAATTGCTGGCGGAGTAACTGAGTGGGTAACCGACTCTCCAAGATTGCAACACGCACCGGCGACAATGGCACCACCGGCCTGGGCGATGGCAGCCGTACCGGCAAAGATAGCGTGCGAATACAGGCAATGGGCGATGTGGACGAACTCAATTCGCATATCGGCGTATTGATGTGCGAAGACTTGCCTGCCGCTTTACGGGACGAATTGATCTCGATTCAGCATGATTTGTTCGATATGGGCGGCGAGCTATGCATTCCCGGCACCGCCCTGGTTACTGAAGTGCAGGTTGCGCGGCTGGATGCCTTGCTGGAAAAATACAATGCCGACCTGCCCCCGCTGAAAGATTTCATCCTCCCCGGCGGCTCGCGCCCTGCCGCCATAGCGCACGTATGCCGCACCGTTTGCCGGCGCGCCGAACGCAGTATCGTCGGCTTGGGCAAGGCCGACAAGATCAACGACGCGCCGCGCCAATACATGAATCGCCTGTCGGACCTGCTGTTTGTGCTGTCGCGCGTGCTGAACCGGTATGCCAACGGAGACGATGTGTTGTGGGAAAAAGATCGCAAGCGAATTTGAGACCTGCAGCCAGCGCCGCACGCTCTTTTGAAGGTCGAATATACCTTAATTCCCCAGAGTCATTAAGCTGGCATTACCTCCCGCCGCCGTAGTGTTCACGCAAATCGCCCGTTCCGCTACCAATCGCCACAATGGAATGGCGAGGTCTGCCTGCGTGTTGACGATCGAGACGATCGCGCCATCGCGTTTTGCCAACAATGGGCGTAGGGCGTCAACGGTTGCAGGTTCGGTCAAGGCCAAATCGAGCTGGGCGGTTTCAGGGTGATCGATCAGCCGAATGGCGTTACGCACCGACTCCGGCAAACCGCCGGGTATCAAGTTTGCCGAAGTGCGGAGGACCGCAGGGTCATTGTTGGTTGCCAGCACCGCGGTCAGTTGGTTTAGCAGCCCCTCGACCCGTGTTGCGGAACATAGCACCACACCGCGTGGCGCAAATGACAGTTTGTTGCGCTCCCCGGTTGGTCCGGGCAATGTCAAGCTTGTGCCGATCAGGGTCGAACGCAGGTAGCGTTCGCCAAGCAATGAAATGCTCTCGTGGCCGTGGGTTTTGGCCCATGCCAGCAAGGCGTCCAGTATCGGCCTGGGTATCGGCGTGGTCACCGGCATGCCGAAAGGCACGGTGGCCGATTCACGTATCGTATGGCCCCCAAGCTCGTCGGTTGGGCTGCGCTGCAGGCGCTTCAGGTAGAGCGGGCCGCCGGCCTTGGGGCCGGTACCGGACTTGCCCTCGCCGCCGAAAGGTTGCACCCCGACCACCGCACCGACGATGTTACGATTGACGTAGATGTTGCCGACATGGGCGCGCGCGACGATGAACTCGATGGTTTCATCGATTCGCGTATGAATACCGAGAGTCAATCCAAAGCCGGTAGCGTTGATTGACTCAATCAACCGGGGCAGCGCGTCGCGCGCATAGCGGATCACATGCAGCACGGGCCCGAATACTTCACGCGTCAGTTCGGCCAGCGATCCGATCTCCAACACGGTTGGCGCAACGAAGCTGCCGTATTCGCAACCGGTGGGAAGGGAAAGCTGATAAAAGTCTCTTGCCGTGGATGTGAGGCGCTCGATGTGCGCCTCCAGATTATTTTGCGCCTCGGCGTCGATCACAGGCCCGATATCGGTGGACAAACGGTCTGGATTGCCGATCCGAAGCTCCAGCATGGCGCCTTTCAACATGGCAACCGTTTTGTCGGCAATTTCATTTTGCAAGCATAGGACCCGCAACGCGGAACATCGTTGGCCGGCGCTATCGAACGCAGAACCGATCGCGTCCTGCACTACTTGTTCAGGCAATGCGCTGGAATCGACGATCATCGCATTTTGCCCGCCGGTTTCCGCGATCAGCGGAATGTCGCAACCTTCCCGCACCGCGCGCTGCGCCAATTCTCTATTGATTATTTGCGCGACTTCGGTCGAGCCGGTAAAAATCACGCCGCGTACTCGCGCATCTTGCACCAGGCACGCTCCAACAACGTCGCCGCGGCCCGGCAGAAACTGCAAGGCGCCGCGCGGAACTCCCGCATCGTGCAGCAACTGCGCCGCGCGAAAAGCGATTAATGGCGTTTGTTCCGCCGGTTTTGCCAGCACCGTATTGCCTGCCGCCAGCGCGGCGCTTATTTGCCCGATGAAAATCGCCAATGGAAAATTCCACGGGCTGATACAAACCACGGGGCCCAGCGCCGACGTCGTTGGCGCCTCTTGAATTTGCGATGCGTAATATCGTAGAAAATCGACTGCCTCGCGTATTTCCGAAATGGCGTTCGGCAGCGTTTTGCCCGCTTCGCGAATCGCCAAAGCCATGATTTCGGCTTGATTTTCCTCCAGCTACTCAGTC
>JBIODP010000062.1:0-10423 GCA_044445195.1 Burkholderiales bacterium
AGTTGACTTGTAATCATCAGGTGGCCAGTTCGATTCCGGCAGCCGGCACCAATAAAAACAAGGGCTTACAGCGATGTAAGCCCTTGTCATTTCTGCGTACTGTCAACCAAGTGTCAACCGTGAAAGTGGATTCAAGAATTTTGCTTCTTGGAGATACTCTGGGCTGTTACATGGGTTCCGGCCTTAAAAACGCTATTATTTTTTATGTTCGGCAGGATTATAGGGCAGGGGCACAATCCTGACATTCAAAATTGTACTTGAATATATATGGTCTAGCATATAGACTAGACCATGGTTATTTGATTTAGGTGAATAGTGATGCGCGAATACGGAATTTACGAAGCAAAAACAAAGTTGCCCGATTTGATCAAGCAGGTACAGCAGGGGGAGCGGGTCACAATCACCAATCGCGGCCAACCTGTTGCGGATTTGGTGCCGGCAGCCAGCCGCGCCGCACAACAGACACAGGACGCAATTGTAGCGATTAAGGCCCTGCGCACCGCAACGATTGATCAGGTGCAATTCACAGAGATGCGCCTGCGAGGACGACGCTGATGGCAAGCGGTTTTGTTCTGGACGCTTCGGTGACGATTCGTTGGGCGTTGCAAGATGGTTCGGCATCCGATCGCGCATATGCCGACTTGGTGCTTGATTCGTTTGATGTTTCAATAGCACGCGTGCCGGCGCTGTGGTACACAGAGACGATCCATGTTCTACGCTGTGCCGAGGATGATGGGAAGTTCGGCGAATCGGCCTTGACTGGATTCATATATAGATTAGGGCAACTGCCAATTGAACTCGACGCTGCAGCGCCTTCCGGCATTCAGCTCGCGGTGGCCTCAATATCGAGAGAATTTAAGCTTTCGGGCTACGATGCGCAATATCTCGAATTGTCGCGCAGACTTAATTTGCCGATTGCAACTTTGGACAAGGATCTGCGAAAAGCCGCAAAAAAAGCCGGTGTTTCGATTTATCTCACGCATTAAAAGGAATTGTGGGTTGATTGTCTGTTCCGGGCGATTCGAGCCGAACGAAGGTGAGGTCGCCCGTTGCTACGTGGTCCAGGTCAACGACTCCTGCTTTGGTGACTCCCGGGTGGTAAGTCCATCCAAGTCAGAGAGTATGAACCCACTCTGGATCAAGGGTGGCGACAACTTGACTTTCCTGACAATGAGCCTGAACTTGAAGGCATTGAGCACTCATCAGAGGAAGGGGTACGGCCTGCAGAAGGAATCGAAGGATTTTAAGCCAATACCTCCAGGCTTCTCTCTTGACGAGCTTCAGATTCGCATAAATTTGGGTAAGTAGGCGCCGTGGATATCACCCAGGTGCTAACGCAGCAGGCCGACTACCAGACAGCGCGCAAGTATTGGAACAAGCTGAAAGAGCGGCTAGGCAAGGAAGGCAGTCAGTCGGTGACGGATTGTCACCGACTGAAATTGCTGGCCGCCGATGGCAATAATTACTTGACTGCCACTATTACGCAGCGACGCTACTGCCGAATGGCAAAGTGCTGGTTGATGTCAAACTTTTCTCAAGTTTTCTCTCAGCCGCGCAGTCATTAATCCACGCAAATTATCTGTCAAGTCTTGCGCGGCTAATTCAAAGCCATGCTCGATTCTTTTCAACAAGTTGTCCAGGTAAGCCGTAGCTTCTTCGCGGCTAGCGAATCCGAAACGCACATCGTTACCCAAAATCGCCTCACGGGAAATGTCGGTGCGGCCAAGCGAGAGTTGCATTGAAAGCGCAATCGGCGTGTCCTCATCGGGATTTGGCACAACGTCGAAGGCCGGAGACAGGCGCCAGCGATTCTCTTGTGGCAGGAAGACAACCGCGTGGTTGCGGGGATGGTCGTCGTCGTTGCCGCAGACGGCGTTAAATACCATACGTCCAAACAGCTCGATCCTGTCTTCTGCCGGCGCGCCGATCCTGCGCAACTCCTCCGCAAGGCGCGGATAGCTCCATTCTGCGGCGATGCTTTGGCCCGGACACTCGGTCTGCAAAAGGGATGCCCCGCTCAGTGTCATCAGCCGGCGCTCGCCATGCCGGTCAAAGCGCAAGATACGCACTGCGCCCAGACCAGCGCCAATCGGATGGTAAACAGTTTTAGCGAAGTTCAGACCCGCCTTCCGGCCCCAAGCTTGGGCGAAGTGCTCGAGCAGCGGGATGTTGGCGATATCGGACGGGAGATACGGTTTCACCAGCCAATACGTCTCGCCATCGCGAATTGTCGTTTTTGCTCTTGCCCCGCCCATGCTTGGCGTGG
Organism: Burkholderiales bacterium; assembly: GCA_044445195.1. Taxonomy (GTDB): domain Bacteria; phylum Pseudomonadota; class Gammaproteobacteria; order Burkholderiales; family Burkholderiaceae_D; genus PKWO01. The sequence continues at coordinate 2,267 of JBIODP010000062.1, forward strand.
TTAAGAGCCGTTGACGGAGTTTGGCGTCACCCGGTGGGGCGTGCTGGGCAATAGCCACAAGCTCATTAGCGAGCATTTCCAACTGCGGCAATCTTGGGCTCGCGATGTGTGCAACGGATGCCTTGGGGGTGCGCCCAATGGCCAACGCTCCCCATCGTTCGGCATTGCTGCTGGCTTCGAGAAACCGCCAGTCCGGGGCATCCTCGGGGATGTTGTGCTGCCGACGCAGAAGCGACCTTCCCCATGCATCTGGGCAAGCGTCGCGCAGCGCATCGTGAAGACCGCGATACCGCCCCGCGGTCCATTCGTGATCGGCGCGAAAAGGCAGGTTTACCGGATCGATGCTCCAGGCGAGCCCTTTGTCCACATAGCTTGGCGCATAACGGAAGCTCCCGGTTTGCCGGGCCTCGTCGAACAGATAGCGGCCAACGGTTACCCATTCGCCGTCATCCGGGCGCTGCAGGTAGACAAAGATCGGCTTAGAAGCAGATTTAGAAGTAGGCTCAGAAGTAGCCATCGTCGATCCCCTTCCGGGGAACTCTTACGCGTTGTTTGGCATCCGGATTCCACAGTGCCTTGGGCGGCATAGGTGCCAGTTCATCGAGGGCGCCGAGGATGTGGAGCGCTGTCAGGTACAACGCCGCACCGGCACCGGCATCGCCACGTTCAAGACGGCGCAGCGTCGCTTCGGAAACCTCCATGCGTTGGCTCAAATCGGCGGCGCGGATACGCTGGATGGCGCGCTGCTTCTTGATGACCAGGCCCCACGCATGCAGCCGATCTTGAATTAACGTCGGCACGGACTTTGGATCGAGGTTCTTTCTTGGCATTTAATGTGCCTTCATAGATAGCGTTTTAACTTCAATAAACGATAGTCTATGTCGTTTTTGTGGCTACCGCAAGCGCTTATAAATGATCGATAATGCATCATAAGCGAACATCTATCGTATTTTCATTTATTGCGTTTATTTCGTTTATTGCGTATAGTAGACATATAATGGTTTTGAACGTCGCCACCTGCTGTGACAAGCATTTGTTTAACAAATGCTTGTCACAGCAGGTGGCATTCAGCACATTGCATTATTTGTGCGTGTCGCAAAACCAAGGAGAAATGATATGTCGCACAACCATGGCCTCGAAATGGTCTTGGAAAGTAAGGAAGATGTAGAGCTCGCAAAAGTCGCTCAGCGCTGCATCATGAGTTCATTGGATCATTCCAAGGCTATAGGCATTGCTATTGTTGGCGACGATGTTGAGCGCTTAAACGAAATGCCCATCTTAAGATTGCCCCCAAAAGTCCTGCGGCTATTTGCCGACTTGCTAGGATCGCTTGCGCGGGGCAAACCTGTTGCAATAATTCCGGAGGAACTCGATTTCACAACGCAACAGGCTGCGATGTTTTTGAGCGTATCGCGCCCCTATGTTATTCGCCTTCTCAATGAGGGTAAAATTCCGCACCACATGATTGGAACGCATCGGCGGATAAGATTTGAGGATGTGGTCAACTATAAAGAGGCTCGACGTAAAATCTCAGAAGATGCCCTTCAAGATTTGGCTAATCAGGCGCAAGAGCTTGGAATGGGTTATTAATTAATGGCGGGGTCATACAGCTATGCCGTTGTCCTTGACGCCTGCGTGCTGTATCCGGCGCCACTACGGGATTTGCTGCTGAGCCTTGCCGCTGAAGGGGTCTTTCGAGGTCGTTGGACTGCGACAATTCATGACGAGTGGACCAGGAGTCTGCTTGCTAAACGCCCTGAATTGGACCCTGCGGCATTACAACGAACGGTGACTTCAATGAATCAAGCAGTTGAAGATTGCTTGATTGAAAATTTCGAGTATTTGATTCCCTCGCTGTCTCTGCCGGATCAAGACGATCGGCATGTCCTCGCGGCTGCGGTCGTTGGGCACGCGGACGCGATTGTCACATTCAATCTTACGGATTTTCCCGAAACAGTCACAAAAATGCATGGCATCGATATTTTGCATCCAGACGACTTTCTGGTTGCTCAATATGATTTGGATCCGATCAGGATGCTGAAAATTGTGAAAAAGCTTCGCGAGAGGCTCAAAAATCCGCCAAAAACTGCAGAAGATTTAATTGCCACGTACCAAGCGCAGAGATTACCTCAAATCTGCAAACTACTGGAAAAGGCTATCGGCTTGATCTAGTTCAGAATATTTATTTGTACCGAAGAACATTATGACATTACCGAGATAAACGCTCAGAAATTGTCATCAAATTCGCCGCATACGCCTCAAAATCATCCAGCGACAGCGGTCGGCTAAAGAAATAACCCTGATACGCATGGCAACCCAAGCTGGCCAGGAAATTTCTTTGTTCCGCTGTTTCTACGCCTTCGGCAATGACGCCAAGTCCCAGGCTGTCGGCCAGTGCCACGATCGTTTTGGCAATTGCCGCATCGTTGGGGTCGACGAGAACATCGCGGACAAACGACTGATCGATCTTCAATTGGTCCAGCGGCAGGCGCTTCAGGTAGGACAACGAGGAATAGCCAGTGCCGAAATCGTCCAGCGAGAAGCTGACGCCGGTGGCTTTTAACGCCAGCATTTTCTCGATGATGGTTTCCACGCTCGTCACCAGTATGCTTTCGGTCAACTCAATTTTCAGGCGTTGCGGATTGGCCCCGGTTCTTTGCAGGATTGATCGGACGCGCTCGACACAGTCGGTTTGGTGGAACTGGGAAGCGCTGAAATTCACTGCAATGGTAAGGTGCGCCAGCTCCGGACGTTTGGCCCATTCGGCCAATTGAGCGCATGCGGCTTCCAGCACCCATTCCCCCAAAGGCAGGATCAAACCCGTTTCTTCGGCCAACGGAATAAACGTTGCGGGGAATATCATGTTCCGCGTGGGATGTTGCCAGCGGACCAGCGCTTCGACTCCAACGACCCGATCCGCGCCCAGGATCTGGGGTTGATAATGAAGCAGGAACTGCTTGTGCTGAAGAGCGTCGCGCATATCCGTTTCCAGCGCGGCGCGTTCGTTTACCGCTGCCTCCATGGCCGGATCGAAGAAGCGCACGGTATTGCGGCCGGCCTCTTTCGATTTATACATGGCGAGGTTGGCTTGTCTCAGCAGGTCGTCGGACACGGATTCTCCTACGAACAACGTGACGCCGATGCTTGCCGTGCAGCGATAGGAAATGTCGGCGAGTTGATAAGGCTGGTTGAGCGACGCAAGGATATTTGCGCCAAATGTTTCGACATTGGCGGCTGCGCCGGTCCCGGTTTGGCCTAAGTTCTGCAGTACAAAGACGAATTCGTCGCCGCCAAATCGCGCTATCGTGTCTCCCGCGCGAACCTCGGCGGTCAGACGCTGCGCAACCTGTTTCAGCAGCGAATCCCCCACATCGTGGCCCAGAGTGTCGTTGAGCGTTCTGAAATTGTCGAGATCGATGAGCAAGATCGCGGCATACGTGTTGTTTTGCGAACCGGCGGCCATGCCCTGCTTCAACCGATCCAGCAGCAGCATCCGGTTGGGAAGGCCGGTGAGTTGGTCGAAGAAGGCCAACTCAATGATTTTTTCTCCGGCCCCCTTGCGTTCTGCCTCGCGGTCGAAATTGTCCAGGGCAAAACTGACATCCGCTGCCATTTCGACCAGCAATTTTTGCGCATCTTCATCAAACGCATTCGTCATGGCGGAATGAATAGTCAGGCAGCCGATCGGGATGCCATTCCTGCGCAAAGGCAGCGACCCCGAGCCGTGGAAGCCTGCTTTTCTTGCCCGCTCATGCCAGGGCTGCGTCGTCGGATCAAGCAGAAAATCCTGGCACCAGATCTGCTGGTTGTAGCGGATCGCGGTGCCGGTAGGGCCCTGTCCAAACGGATCGGCAGCATTGACGGTAACCTCGATGCCATCCAGATAGTGCGAGTCGTCGCCATACGACGCGACTGGCGTGATTCGTTTGCCTTCCTTGTCCATCAGGCCGATCCAGGCCATCTTCGCAATACCGCTTACCGCCACAGAGCGGCAGATCTCCGAAAAAAGTTCTTCTTCCCTCTTGCAGTAAACAATCGCCTGATTGCAAGCGCTCAGTGTCGCGTAGAGATTGGATTGGGTTTGCAGTTTTTTATTGAGATCGCTCAAATTTTCGATCAGCGCTTGCTCCTTGGCGAGTTGCCTTCTGACGGATTCGGCGAAACTGATCGCGACAGTACCCGCTACGGCGCACACCGACCCAAATATCACGAACAAGTCAACGCTGGTACGCGCCACCGGAGGGCCAAGCCAGCCCAGGCGCTCGGCAAGGACAAGAGAGGCAAGAACCAGGATTGAACCGATCGTCATCAACAGGGCGGCACGTTTCCCCTGCAACCAGGCGGTGCACATCAGCGCGACCGGAAAAACGTAAAGCAAGGGCGAACGGATGCCGGCAACAAGGAAACCGAACACACAGGCGCTTAGCCAGGTTCCCCAGAAAAAGACAGCCAGACCCCGAAAGGTACGACCGGCGCTCACCTCGGCATAACAAAACACGCACAATAACCCGATCGCCAGGAATCCCAGGTTTGGCAGTGCAAATGATTTCGTCAACCAAACATCAATCCCGGCTGCCAGTATCGTGAACGCCAGGACCGGCATAAGCCGTCGAGAAAGATTGATCGCATCGCTGGACAAAATTTGTTGCGTAGAGACTGGCGAGTTGGGTCGTCGAGGCGGCAGCTTCATTATCAGTTATCTGGTTTGAGTCCGTTCCAGCGCGGCCCCAGCGCGTGCGGAATATCGAATAGATCGAGCACCCGCCCGACGGTATGGTCGACCATCTCGGCGATCGTTTGCGGGCGTTGGTAAAAGCCCGGCAATGGCGGGAAGATAATGCCGCCCATTTCCGTGACCGATGTCATGTGGCGCAGGTGCGCGAGGTTGAGCGGCGTTTCGCGCACCATCAGCACCAGGCGGCGCCGTTCTTTCAACATGACGTCGGCAGCGCGGGCAATCAGGTTGTCGGACAAGCCGAGCGCTATCGACGCCAGCGTTTTCATCGAGCAGGGCGCAACCACCATTCCCGCCGATTGAAATGAGCCGCTGGCCAGCGTCGCGCCAATGTCGCGCAGGCGGTATGCGCGATGCGCGAGCGCCTCGACATCCTTGCGTTTCAAGTCCATTTCCTGGTGCAGGCTCAATATGCCGGCATCGGAAACGATCAGGTGCGTTTCAATGCTGGGCACTGCCGCCAGCACTTGCAACAAGCGCACGCCATACACCGCGCCGCTGGCGCCGGTGATGGCAACCACCAGGCGTCTGGGCGCCGGTAAGCCTGTTGAGGCGGATGCGCCTGGCATCGCGACCTCCACCTTTATGCGTTCAGCAGTGCTTGCAATTCGCCGGATTCGAACATTTCGTTCATGATATCCGAACCGCCGATGAATTCACCTTTTACATAAAGTTGCGGAACGGTCGGCCAGTTCGAAAAATCCTTGATGCCTTGCCGGACGGCAGGGTTGTCGAGCACATTGACGGTCAACGGATTTTCAACGCCGCACGCTTTCAATAATTGAACGGCCTTGCTTGAAAAACCGCATTGTGGAAACTGGGCGGTGCCCTTCATAAATAACACGACCGCATTTTGCGTTACGGTCTCTTTGATCCAGATTTGTACGTCAGTCATTGCCATCTCCGATAGTTGATGCGAGCATTATCCTAGATTATGGAAAAATCTGCTATTACCCTTTGAGTTTGGCAAATGCGGCGGCCATTGCGCTATTGGCGCCGCTATTTCCCAATTCGTTCCGGGGTTGCTGTTGCCGATGCTGCGCCAGGCGTTTGGCGTCGTTGCGGTCGCCGCGCTGCTCCAGTTTAGCGCCGGCAACGGGCGCAGAATCTGCGAGCCGCATGGTCAGCGCGATGCGCTTACGCTTTTCATCCACTTCCAGTACTTTGACCCTCACCACTTGTCCCGCTTTGACGATGGTATGCGGGTCCTTGACAAAGGTATTGGACAAAGCGGAAATATGCACCAGGCCGTCTTGATGCACCCCGATGTCGACAAAAGCGCCGAACGCGGCAACATTGGTCACTACGCCTTCCAGTATCATGTCGGGCCGCAGATCCTTGATTTCTTCAACGCCGTCCTTGAAGGTGGCGGTGGTGAATTCCGGCCGTGGATCGCGCCCCGGTTTTTCCAGTTCCTTCAGGATGTCGGTAATGGTCGGCACGCCGAATTGCGCATCCGCGTACTTGGCGGGGTGCAAGGATTTCAGCAGCTTTTCATCGCCGATGACGCTTTTTACATTCTTCTTGAGGTCGGCTACGATTTTCTCGACCAGCGGATAGGATTCCGGGTGCACCGCCGATGCGTCCAGCGGGTTTTCGCCATTCATTACGCGCAGGAAGCCGGCCGCTTGTTCAAAGGTTTTGTCGCCCAGGCGCGGCACGGCGCGCAAACCTGCGCGCGACGCGAACATGCCTTTCAGGTCGCGGTAGCTGACGATGCTTTGCGCGACGCTGGCGTTCAGGCCGGATACGCGCGCCAGCAGCGGAGCCGAGGCGGTGTTGACATCGACGCCGACCGCATTCACGCAATCTTCCACCACCGCATCCAGCGAGCGCGCCAGTTGCACCTGGCCGACATCATGCTGGTATTGGCCGACGCCGATCGATTTCGGATCGATTTTGACCAGTTCCGCCAACGGGTCTTGCAGCCGCCGGGCGATCGATACCGCGCCGCGCAGCGTGACGTCCAGCTCCGGCAATTCGCGCGACGCAAACTCGGACGCCGAATAGACCGATGCGCCGGCTTCCGACACGACGATCTTGGTCAGCCTGAGCTCGGGGCGCATCTTGATCAAATCCTGCGCGAGTTTGTCGGTCTCGCGGCTGGCGGTGCCGTTGCCGATCGAAATCAGCGATACCTTATGTTTCTCCGCCAGCAGCGAGAGCGCATGCAGCGCGCCGTCCCAGTCGTTGCGCGGCTGATGCGGATAGATCGCGGTGGTATCGACCACCTTGCCGGTCGCATCGACGACGGCAACCTTGACGCCGGTGCGCAAACCAGGGTCGAGCCCCATCGTTGCGCGCGGGCCGGCCGGGGCTGCCAGCAGCAAGGCTTTCAGGTTGCGGGCGAATACATTGATGGCTTCAATTTCCGCTTTTTCGCGCAGGTTGCCCATCAACTCGGTGTCCAGATGCATGAAAATTTTGACGCGCCAGGTCCAGCGCACGGTGTCCGCCAGCCACTTGTCGGCGGGCCGGCCCTGGTTGGATACGCCAAAACGGGCGGCGATGCGGCCTTCGCAGGGGTTGTGCGGCGCATCCCATTTAGGTTTTTCCGGCTCGCTGTCGAGACGCAACGCGACCGTCAATATTTCTTCGCGCCGCCCGCGAAACAGCGCCAGCGCCCGATGCGAGGGGATGGCGGCCAGCGCTTCCGCGTAATCGAAATAGTCGGCAAACTTTTCACCGGCGTCCTGCTTGCCTTCCACAACCTTCGATTCGACTATGCCATGCTCGGTCAAATATTCGCGCAGCGCCTGCAACAGGGCGGCGTCTTCGGCGAAACGCTCCATCAAAATCTGGCGGGCGCCATCCAGCGCGGCCTTGGCGTCGGCGATGCCCGGATTGTCGCCGCTCTCGGTTTTGAATGCCGGCGTCAGGTACTTGGCGGCCTCCTCTTCGGGGTTTAACATCGGGTCTGCCAGCAAGGCGTCGGCCAACGGCGTCAAGCCGGCCTCGGCGGCAATTTGCGCCTTGGTGCGGCGTTTCTGCTTGTACGGCAAATACAGGTCTTCCAGCCGGGTCTTGTCTTCCGCATGCAGGATGGCATCCAGCAAGGGTGGGGTCATCTTGCCCTGCTCTTCTATCGACGCCACGATCGCAGCGCGCCGTTGTTCCAGTTCGCGCAGGTAACGCAGCCGTTCTTCCAGCAGGCGCAACTGGATGTCGTCCAGCCCGCCGGTGGCTTCCTTGCGGTAACGCGAAATGAAAGGAACGGTGTGAATATTACAGGAAACGAATATTACATGAAAGTGACTGCGGTGAGCGCATCAACGCCGTGCATCAACGCCGGATGCCGCCGCTGACGCGTTCGATCCCGGCCAAATCTTTCCAGCTTTGCACCTCGGCAAAGCCGTGGACGGCAACAAGTTCGCGCACGGCATTCGCTTGATCGTAGCCGTGCTCCATGAACAGCCAGCCGC
>JBIODP010000063.1:0-10294 GCA_044445195.1 Burkholderiales bacterium
AAAAAAATCCGCGTGAACTGGCGCAAATGCTGGTGGCGGCGGTGCTGGCCGACCCTGCGCGAGCCGATGTGATCGATGCAATAGAGATTGCCGGTCCCGGTTTCATCAACCTTCGGATTTCCGCCGGCGCCAGGCAGGCGGTGGTCAAAACGGTGCTGGCCGAGGCTGGGCAATATGGCAAAAGCGCACTCGGCGCCGGCAAAAAAGTGCTGGTCGAATTTGTGTCTGCTAATCCGACCGGGCCTTTGCATGTCGGGCATGGGCGCCAAGGGGCGCTGGGCGATGCATTGTCGGCGTTACTGGATGCGCAAGGCTTTGAGGTGACCCGCGAATTCTATTATAACGATGCCGGTGTCCAGATAGCCACGCTCGCCAATTCCGTCCAGGCCCGCCTTAAAGGCAGCAAGCCGGGCGACGCCGATTGGCCGGAGTCGGCCTATAACGGCGACTATATTGCCGATATCGCCGCCGACTTTCTGGCGAAAAAGACGGTTGCAGCCAGTGACGGCGCGCCGGTCACCGCTAGCGGCCAGATAGACGACCTCGATTCGATCCGCCAATTTGCAGTGGCGTATCTGCGCCATGAGCAGGATCTGGATTTGCTGGCCTTTGGCGTTAAATTCGACCATTATTACCTGGAATCGTCGCTATACAGCGACGGCAAGGTCGCCGCTACCGTCGATGCATTGGTCAAGGCCGGCCATACGTATGAACTGGACGGCGCGCTTTGGCTGCGCACTACCGATTTCGGCGACGACAAGGACCGCGTAATGCGGAAGTCGGATGGCACCTATACTTATTTCGTGCCGGATGTCGCCTACCATATAGCCAAGTGGCAACGCGGTTTCAGAAAAGCAATCAACATTCAGGGCAGCGATCATCATGGCACGATCGCGCGGGTTCGCGCCGGCCTGCAAGCGTTGGAGTTGGGGATACCGCAGGGGTACCCCGACTACATATTGCACAAAATGGTGACGGTGATGAAGGGCGGTGAGGAAGTTAAAATCTCCAAGCGGGCCGGGTCGTATGTGACCTTGCGCGATTTGATCGAATGGTCGAACGGCGAGGGACAGGACAAGGATAGCGGTGCGCGCGACCTGACCCGCGGTCGCGATGCGGTGCGTTTTTTTCTGATTTCACGCAAAGCCGATACCGAGTTCGTGTTCGACGTCGATATTGCGCTAACCCAAGGCGATGAAAACCCGGTGTATTACGTGCAATATGCGCACGCGCGGATTTGTTCGGTGCTGGCCCAATGGGGGGGGGATGAATCAAGCTTGAACGCGGTGGATTTATCGCCGTTGACAGGGCCGCGCGAGGCGGCTTTGATGGCGCAAATTGCAGAATATCCAGAGATGCTGGAACGTGCGCTGGAAGAACTTGGCCCGCATCAGGTGGCTTTTTACTTGCGCGAACTGGCGGGCGAACTGCATAGCTATTACAATGCGGAGCGAGTACTGGTTGACGATTCGGCCACCAAAATGGCGCGACTGGCGTTGATCAGCGCTACAAGGCAGGTTTTGCGCAACGGATTGACGCTGATCGGCGTATCTGCGCCGTTCAGGATGGAATCGAGAAAGATTGATTAGCATGATTAATCACCGGAAAAAATCTATTCTTCAACAACGCGGCGGCACGGTGGTCGGTATAATCATTGGCTTGATTATCGGGCTGGCGATTGCGTTGGTGGTGGCGATGGCGATTACCAAGACCTCTCTGCCTTTCCTTAACAAAGTTGGCAAGCAGGATAAGGCGCCGGAATTGACGGCCGGGCAGGCAACCGATCCGAATAAGCCCTTATATGGCAATAACGGTGCGGCGAAGGAGGCTGCGAAGGATTTTGCGCCCGCTGCGGACACTGGCTTGCCGGCAGCGGCAAGCAAGCCGGTGGCGTCGGAGGCTGCTGCCAACCCTGCCGTGCCGGCAGAGGGAGTACCGGCAGCCAATCCGAAGCCTGGCGCAGATATCAAGACGGCTGAACCGGCCGGGGCGAATACGGGTGCTAATTCGACAGCCAATCCGGCGGCCAAACCCGACAACGCCGATGACAAGTGGACATATTATTTACAAGCCGGCGCCTTCCGGGAGCAGGCGGACGCAGAAAATAGCAAGGCAAAATTGGCCCTGGCGGGGTTTGAAGCCAGCATTTCGGATCGGCCGTCCGATAGTGCGCATTTGTATCGCGTGCGCATCGGGCCATTTAATCAATTGGAAGCAATGAACCGGGTACGCGGAAAGTTGTCGGAAAATGGAATCGATGTTGCAGTGGTGCGCGTCGTTAAATAAACTGGGGGAATATATGCGTTTTATTAAACTGGCAATGGCAGTATTAAGTTTGAGTTTTGTTGCGGCGACAGCGGGCGCTTCGCCGGCAAGTCCGGTCACCAACATTGATTTCCGCACGCTCGACAAGACGCAGCCGGTAGATTCGGGCAATAAAGTCGAAGTAATCGAATTTTTTTGGTATAGCTGTCCGCATTGCAATGTCTTCGACCCGGACCTGGCGGAATGGGTGAAGGCTCAGGGCGACAATATTGCATTCAAGCGGGTGCCGGTTGCATTCCGCCCGGGCGACGCGCCGCAACAGAAGCTGTACTATGCGCTGGAGGCAATGGGCAAGGTTGAAGAGCTGCACCGGAAAATTTTCCATGCGATTCATGTCGATCACAAGCCGTTGAACGACGAGGGCGCGATTGCCGATTTTGTGGCAAGCCAAGGTGTCGACCGGGCTAAATTCCTGAGCGCGTACAATTCTTTCGGCGTGCAGACCAAGGCGCAGCGGGCTACCCAACTGACCCAGCTATACAAGGTCGATGGCGTCCCCTTGATTGCAATCGGCGGGCGTTATGAAACTTCTCCTTCGATCATCGGCGACCAGTTGGGATATAAGCCTGAACAGGAATTGCACGCAGCTACCCTGAAAGTAATGAATTGGCTGGTAGTCAAGGAAGCCAAGGAACATAAACCGCAGGCTGCCGCGCCAGCGAAAGTTGACAAAGCAAGCAGTCCGGCGAATAAGTAAGTGTTTATTCTGCAGCGCCTGACATCGGCAAAACCGGATAATTCCGCCTTTGCCGATGCTGCATGCACGCGATGACTATGCAAGCTGCTTTTCCTAAACTTCTTTCGTCGCAGATCGCATTCGACACCGCACGCACGATACTGGACGGTTTCGACAAGCACTATCGCCTGTTTCGCGAAGCCAACGAGGCAGCAAAACGCTATTTCGAGACCTGCGACTGGAAGACCGCGCAAACGGCCGCCCGCGAACGCATTGCTTTTTACGATACCCGTGTTGCAGAATGCGTGCATGCGCTGGAAGACGAATATGAGCAGGACGACCTGAGCAATGAAGTATGGCGTGAAGTGAAGCTGCACTATATCGGACTGTTGACGGATCATAAACAGCCGGAATTGGCGGAAACTTTTTTTAATTCAGTGTGCTGCAAAATATTGCATCGGGCGTATTTTAACAACGACTTCATCTTCGTTCGTCCGGCCGTTTCGACCGAATATATTGAAAACGCCGAAACTACGCCAACTTACCGCGTCTACTACCCGGACCGGGATGGTTTGCGTTTTACGCTGAAACGCATCATTACCAACTTTCAGTTGAAGTGCGCGTTTGCCGACCTTAATCGCGATATCGGTTATGTGGAGGAGAGGCTGACGAACGTCTTCGGTTCCGAGGTTCGGGAACCGAATCACCAGATTCAGGTGCTGGCCAGCTTATTTTTTCGCAACAAGGGCGCCTATATCGTCGCCCAGCGCATCAACGGTAATCGCTATACCCCTTTTATCATACCGATATTGTTCAACCGCAAAAGCGAGCTGATTCTCGATACGGTGATGGTCGATCCTTTCCTGATCACGCTCCTGTTTTCATTTACGCGCGCCTATTTCATGGTCGACATGGAAGTGCCGTCGGCCTATGTGCAGTTTCTGCGCAGTATGTTGCCGAACAAGCCCCGTAGCGAGATTTATACCGTTCTCGGTTTGCAGAAGCAGGGCAAGACGCTGTTTTACCGGGACTTCCTGCACCACCTGCGGCATTCGTCGGATCACTTCCAAAGCGCACCCGGCATACGCGGGCTGGTGATGGTGGTTTTTGCTCTGCCGTCGTTTCCTTACGTTTTTAAAGTCATCAAGGATTCCTTCCCGCCGCCGAAGGAAACCACCAAGACTATCGTCAAGGAAAAATACCTGCTGGTGAAGAACCACGACCGGGTCGGGCGCATGGCCGATACTCTGGAATATTCGGATGTGGCATTTCCGCGCGCGCGTTTCTCCGATGACTTGCTGGCCGAATTGAAACTGGTCGCCCCTTCCATCGTCGAAGAAGAGCGCGGGCAGGTAATCATCAAGCACGTCTACATCGAGCGCCGCATGATTCCGCTGAATATCTGGCTAACCAATGCGGAAAAACGCGGCGACCTGGCTGCCATCGAGCATGGCGTGGTCGAATACGGCAATGCCATCAAGGAATTGGTCGGCGTTAATATTTTCCCCGGCGACATGCTGTACAAGAATTTCGGTGTAACGCGGCATGGCAGGGTGGTATTTTACGATTACGACGAAATTGAATACATCACCGATTGCAACTTCCGTGTGATTCCCACCCCACGCAACGAGGAAGACGAAATGTCCGCCGAGCCGTGGTATCCGATCGCCAAAAACGATGTGTTTCCCGAGCAGTTGGGGACCTTCCTGTTGGGGAATGACAACGTCAAAAAATATTTTATGCAGCACCATGCCGATTTGCTCACCGTAGAATTTTGGCAGACCCGCAAAAAGCGGTTGATGGAAGGGGTTATCGATGACGTATTTCCCTATCCGCAAGAGATACGTTTTCGTTATTCCGCCAGCCAGCCGGCTGCATCGGCGTAAGCCGATTAATGAAAATAATTGATTAAAAATGGCTTGTTCAAGATGAATTACTCCACGCTAACCTGCAACCGCAGCGGTTCCCTCGCAACGATACATTTGAATCGGCCCGAGATGCGCAATGCGTTCAATGAGACGGCTATTGCGGAAATCACCGATGTGTTTCGCGTGCTGGGCGCCGACGCCACTATTCGCGCCATCGTGCTGGCTGCGCGCGGGCCGGCATTTTGCGCCGGCGGGGATCTGAACTGGATGACAAAGATGGCCGGTTACACGCACGATGAAAATCGTGCCGATGCCGCGCAATTGGCCGAGATGCTGCGTACCATTTACACCTGCCCGACGCCGGTGATAGCCAAGGTACAGGGCGATTGTTATGCCGGCGGCATGGGTTTGGTGGCGGCTTGCGATATGGCGGTGGCGGCGGAGGAGGCGAATTTTTGCCTGTCGGAGGTCAAGCTCGGCCTGATTCCGGCAACCATTTCGCCGTACGTGATCAAAGCGATGGGAGAGAATGCGGCACGCCGTTATTTTTTGACCGCTGAACGGTTTTCTGCGCAAGAGGCGCATCGGATCGGGTTTGTGCATGCCGTTGTCAAAGCCGATGCGTTGGAGACGACGGTGGCTGAGATGGTGAAGGCGCTGTCGTCAGCCGGTCCGCAGGCCGTCAGGGAAGCGAAACGCCTGGTGCGCGAGATAGCCGGGCTGCCGTTGACCGATGGGTTGATTGCCGAGACCGCTGAACTCATCGCGACCGTTCGTGCCTCCGCCGAGGGACGCGAGGGTGTGCGGTCGTTTTTGGAAAAGCGCAAGCCGGATTGGCTGACGTAATGATCTGGGCAAAGGAGTTGATGAGTATGAACGCAGAACTGAAACGATGGCTAAGCGGCACGTCGAAATACAACGCGTTAACGTCTGGGATTGGTTTCGTTGTGGGGCTGTTATTGCTGTGCTGGGACGGGACCGACCTCAGTCAGCTGGTCGGATTCGCCGTCACGGTGGCGGCTGGTTTTGACCTGGTAAAACGTTACCGGCTAAGGCACGAGGATTAAATGCGGGTATGAACTGGATTGGCGGGATCATTGTCGCCGGTTATGGCGTGGCCGGGGGGCGGCAGGAAAAATGCGCCTATCCGGGGGGCACGATACGCACGCAAAGGCCATTTTTTTTGGAAAAAGGGATCGACCTGTCGCCTTATTTCCCCGGTACGCTGAATGTCGATGTGGCGCCGGCCGTACCGAATCCCGCATCGGGCCGGATTATTTTTGACGGTCTGATTCAATGGTTTCCCGGCATCGAAGAACGCTTCGTGTTGTCGCAGATTGAATTCAATGTTAAAGGACATGTTTTCGCCGGGCTATGGTATTACCCGCGTCCGGAAACCAAGCAGGAGCATTTTCAACCGGCCTCTGTCCTCGAGCTGCTATTGCCCTGGATCGACGGGCTGGCAACCGGTGACAAGGTGGCAGTCAGACTATAGGCAAATCGGCGCATAATAATAACGAAAAAGAATAGTTTTATAGCAGGCAAATACATGGATGGAGCGTGATTGGAGTCGAATAAGCAAGCCGATTGGGTGGCGCGCAGTTTGCGAAGCGTATGGCATCCCTGTACCCAGATGCAGCACCATGAAACGGTGCCGCTGGTGGCGGTTTCGCATGGCCGCGGCGCATGGCTTTACGATGAGGATGGGCGACGCTACCTGGATGCGATCAGTTCCTGGTGGGTTAACCTGTTCGGCCATGCCAATCCCCGTATCAATGCTGCATTAAAAGATCAACTGGACCGGCTTGAGCATGCGATGCTGGCCGGTTTCACGCATGAGCCTGTAGTGAGGTTGTCCGAGCAATTGGCCGCCCGCACCGGGCATGTGCTGGGACACTGCTTTTATGCGTCGGATGGCGCTTCGGCGGTCGAGATTGCGTTGAAGATGAGTTTTCATGCCTGGCGCAATGCGGGCCCGCGCGAAGGCGGAATTGAAAAGCGCGAATTCGTTTGCTTGAAAGGCAGCTACCACGGCGAAACAATCGGCGCGCTGGCGGTGACGGATGTGCCGCTGTTTCGCGATGCTTACGGGCCCATGCTGCAAAAAGTGCACGTCGTCACCTCACCGGATGCGCGCCAGGCGCAGCAAGGTGAAACGGCGGCAGATGTGGCGCGGCGCGCGGCGCGCGACTTGCAGGCGCTGCTGGAACAGCGCGGCGCGCATATTGCCGCCGTGATCGTCGAGCCGCTGGTGCAGTGCGCGGCCGGCATGGCTATGTACGATGCGAGTTATCTGGCAGAGGTGCGGGCCTTGTGCGACCGTTATCAGGTGCATTTGATTGCCGATGAAATTGCGGTCGGTTGCGGCCGGACCGGCACCTTCTTCGCCTGCGAACAAGCCGGCATCTGGCCGGATTTTCTATGCCTCTCGAAAGGCATCAGCGGCGGTTATCTGCCGTTGTCGCTGGTCATGACGCGCGAGGCGATCTATCAGGCCTTTTACGATGCCGACGTATCGCGTGGTTTCCTGCACTCGCATTCGTATACAGGCAATCCGCTGGCTTGCCGGGCGGCGCTGGCGACCCTGGCCATTTTCGAAGAAGACGACGTGCTGGCGCGCAATTGCGCGCGCGCGGTCAGGCTGACGGCGGCGTTGGCGCCGCTGACGGAACACCCGCAGGTGCGGCACTTTCGCCGATGCGGAATGATTTGGGCGTTCGATGCAGTGGTGGAAGATGCAGTTGCAGCGGCGAGCTTTTCGCGGCGCTTCTTCAGTGCGGCGCTGCGGCACGAGCTATTGCTGCGCCCGATCGGCCGCACCGTTTACCTGATGCCGCCTTACGTGCTGGACGATGGCGAAACCGATGGCCTGGCGGCAAGCGTGCAGGCCGTGTTTGCGGAAGTGATGGCAGCATGACAACTGAGATGGATGGCTGACGCGATGGCCGGTTTTCAATGTTTTGTGACCGGGACCGACACTGAAATCGGCAAAACCCTGATTTCATCTGCGCTGTTATACGCGTTGGCGCAAGGCGGGGTGCGCGCGGCCGGCATGAAACCGGTTGCCGCCGGTGCTACGATGCGGGATGGGATCATGCATAATGACGATGTCGATGCGCTTGCAGCAGCCTCCAATGTCAGCCTGCCCCCCGAACTGGCGGCGCCGTATCTGCTGCGCGAGCCGGCTGCGCCGCACTGGGCTGCGGCACTGGAAGGCGTGCATATCGATGGGGCGCATATAATGGCTTGCCATGCGCAAATTACTGAGCTGGCCGACGCGGTGGTGGTCGAGGGCGTGGGCGGCTTTCGGGTGCCTTTGTCCGACCGGTTCGACACCGCCGATCTGGCACAGCAACTGGGCTTGCCGGTGGTGATGGTGGTCGGGTTGCGGCTCGGCTGTATCAATCACGCCTTGCTGACTGCCGAGGCAATTGTCGCGCGCGGTTTGACGTGGCGGGATGGGCCGCTAACGCGATCGATCCGCAGATGCGCCATGCCGAAGCCAGCCTGGCAGCGCTCAGCATGCGGCTGACTGCCCCTTTGCTGGGCTGTGTGCCTCATTTGCCGCAGGCATCGCCGGCGGCGGCGGCGGCCCATCTGGATTTTTCCTGTTTGCCGGGCTGGCCTGCAGGAGTGCGGAATACCTGATTTAATGTTGATTTTGAAAGTGAAGGAACCTGTTTATGTCGCATCCTGTTACGTTTCACCCGGCGCCTGCCGCTGTTCCCGTCATCGTTGCCACCACCTGGACCGTGGAAGCTATCAAGGCGCTATTCGATTTGCCGTTCAATGATTTGCTCTACCGTGCGCAGCAGGTGCATCGCGCGCATTTCGACCCGACTGAAGTGGAGTTGGCGACGCTGTTGTCGATCAAGACTGGCGGCTGCGAGGAAGATTGCGGCTATTGCCCGCAGTCTTCGCATCACGAAGGCGGCGTTGTCGCCCAGAAAATGCTGTCACTCGACACTGTACTGGATGCTGCGCGTCAAGCCAAGGCAGGCGGCGCAACACGGTTTTGCATGGGCGCCGCATGGCGCGAACCGAAAGGCCGCGACCTCGAGCGGGTGGAAGAAATGGTGCGTGAAGTCAAGGCGCTCGGTCTTGAAACCTGCGCCACCCTGGGCATGCTGGGCGAAGGCCAGGCTGAAAAATTGAAGGAAGCCGGCCTCGATTACTATAACCATAACCTCGACACGGCGCCGGAATTTTACGGCAACGTCATTTCAACCCGTGACTACCAACATCGGATCGACACCCTCGGCCGCGTGCGCGGCGCCGGCATCAAGGTTTGCTGCGGCGGCATTGTCGGCATGGGCGAATCGCGTCTGCAGCGCGCCGGCCTGGTGGCGCAACTGGCGAATCTGGACCCGTATCCGGAGTCGGTGCCGGTCAATAATCTGGTGCAAGTCGAAGGGACGCCTTTGCATGGGCTGGACCCGCTGGACCCGCTTGAATTTGTGCGCACGGTGGCGGTGGCGCGCATCACGATGCCGAAGGCGCGGGTGCGGCTCTCGGCAGGACGTCGCCAAATGGGCGAGGCGGTCCAGGCATTGTGCTTCCTGGCAGGCGCCAATTCGATATTCTATGGCGACAAATTGCTGACGACCGGCAATCCGGAGGTGGAAGAAGATCAGGCGCTACTGGCAAAATTGGGAATGCATGCGCACGGCGCTGATGCATAACGATTGCCGACATCGCCACCCCGCGAAAGAATAGCGAGGCCACTGAGTGACCCTGCCCAAACAAGTCAAAATCGTCGAAGTTGGCCCGCGGGACGGTTTGCAGAATGAGCAGGAAATCATTCCTGCCGCGGTAAAGATCGCGTTGATCGACCGGCTGTCGCAAGCCGGTTTCGCCAACATCGAAGCGGCGTCTTTCGTATCGCCGAAATGGGTCCCGCAAATGGCGTCGTCGGTTGAGGTCATGCAGGCCATCACGCGTAAGCCCGGCGTCATTTATTCGGCGCTGACGCCGAACATGCAGGGTTTTGAAGTCGCGCTGAAGGTCAATGCGGATGAAGTCGTCATTTTCGGCTCCGCATCCGAAGCCTTTTCGCACAGGAACATCAATTGCTCGATTGCCGAGTCGATCGCGCGTTTCCGCGACGTGGCGCAAGCTGCCCGGCAGCATAAGCTGCGTTTGCGAGGCAGCATCAGTTGCGCGTTAGGCTGCCCATACCAGGGAGAGGTGTCGCCCGACGGCGTGGCTGATGTCGTGCAGCGTTTGCGCGATCTAGGTTGCGATGAAATCGATATTGCCGATACCATCGGAGTCGGCACGCCGCATCATGTGCAGCGTGTCATGCAACGCGCTGCGCAGCAATTTCCAATAGCACAATTATCAGGCCATTTTCACGATACCTACGGTCAGGCGTTGGCAAATATCTACGCCAGCCTCGAAGTGGGCGTATCGATTTTCCACGCAT
>JBIODP010000064.1:0-10292 GCA_044445195.1 Burkholderiales bacterium
CCCTATGACACGTTGCTAACCGGCCTGCCAAAGGCGCTGCACCTTGCCGGTAACTACACACAGTTCAGGTACTACTTCATGACCGGCGGACCAATGCCTGCAACCGACCGCGGCGTGCGAGTAGGGATCAGAAAAATTGTTGCGTGATATTGACCTCGCCATTTAGGAAGAATAATTATGACTTACTCTGTGGGTGGAAACAAAGACGAGCTCAGGCACGCAAAGCGGCAACTCGTTACTGTGCTGGACTTGAACAAATGCATAGGCTGCCAAACATGCACGGTGGCCTGCAAGAACCTTTGGACCAAGCGGCCTGGAACGGAGCACATGCGTTGGGCGAACGTGAGCACTTATCCCGGGCGTGGTTATCCGCGCGACTATGAGAAGAAGGGGGGAGGCTACAAAAAAGGCGAGCCTCAAAGCGGCGTGATTCCCATCTACGTCGAAACCGGGGATAACTTCCAGTTCAACCACAACGAAGTATTTTATGAAGGCAAGGGCCAGAGCGTTCATTTCAAGCCAAGCAGTCATCAGGATGGCAAGGAACCGGAATGGGGCTACAACTGGGATGAGGATCAGGGCGGCGGCGAATGGCCTAATGCTTACTTCTTTTATCACGCGCGGATGTGCAACCACTGCACCAACCCGGCCTGTCTGGCAGCATGCCCGACACAAGCGATTTATAAGCGGGAGCAGGACGGCATCGTTTTGATTGACCAGACAAAATGCAAGGGCCACCGCCACTGCATCGAGGCTTGCCCTTACAAGGCCATCTATTTCAATCCGGTAGCGGAAACGAGCGAAAAATGCATCATGTGCTACCCACGCGTCGAAAAGGGAATCGCGCCGGCCTGCAGTCGTCAGTGCCCCGGGCGGGTGCGTTGCTTCGGATACATCGACGACGAGAGCAGCCATGTGTACAAGCTTGTCAAGAAATGGCGGGTTGCGCTGCCGCTGCACCCTGAATACGGCACCGCGCCAAATGTGTTTTACGTGCCGCCGATGGGCTCTCGCGGCTTTGACCCCGATGGCGAAATCACAGACAAGAGCCGTATCCCAAATGAAAAGCTTGAGGAGTTATTCGGTCCCCGTGTGATTGATGCGTTGGAAGTCCTTCGCCGTGAACGTCACAGGCAGCAAAATGGCGAGAAGTCCGAGTTAATGGATATTCTCATTAGTAATCACTGGAAGAGCCGATTTGGCGGGTTCGATAAAGACCCGTTGACACAGGCATAGCGCTGGGAGACTCATATGCAAGCAATCAGAGTAAACGCCAGTGCAGATTTGCTGCTGGATCAGCAGGCGCCCTTCTGGGCCTCTGCTCCCAGGAGCGGTTTCGACATGGTCCCGGTGCCGCTCCCGATGGTTGAAGCCGTATCGCCGTTTCTTGCCAGAAACACAGGCAATGGCGCTATCAAACGGCTTGACGTGTCGGCAGCGCACAACGGCGCTGCATTGGCCATTGCTATGTCGTGGACTTCCGGCAAACACGACGAAATCAAGGACCTGAATCAGTTTGTCGATGGCGTGGCTGTGATGTTTCCTTTAGCCCGCACCGCAACTGCCGTCACGATGGGCGCGATCGGCGCTCCGGTAAATGTGTGGTTCTGGCGCGCCAATAAACCGGCGCCCTATAGCGTCATCGCAGAGGGCTTCGCGTCGGTTTGCCGGTTGCCTCCCGATGAGGCCGGAGACCTGGCTGCGAGCGCTCAATACCTTAACGGGCGTTGGACAGTCATCTTGCGCCGTTCCATCGCCGGCCCCGTCGGCCATGTGAAGCTGGTGGCAGGGCAGGCAACGAAAGTAGCGTTTGCGGCCTGGGACGGCGGTAACGCGGAGCGCTCCGGCCGCAAATCGTTCTCTGGCGAATTCGTCGATTTTGAGCTGGCAAAATAGGGGTCAGAACATGTCATCACATCAAGAGATTCAAGTCTGCGCAGACGGCAATGCAATCGCGGCGCGCTCAAAGATTTATCAAACGCTGAGTGCCATTTTTATGTACCCGGATACGGATGAAATCGCCGAATTTGTCTTGAATGGCGCGCAGAATGCGCTCAAGGAAGCGGCGGCTTTTCTGCCGTTCAAGGTTCCGGCTATCGATACAATCCAACCGTGTTCGGTTAGCGGCAAGACAGAACTTGGCGCAATTTACACGCGCTTGTTCGACAACTGCGGAGGCAGCGCGATGTTGTCTTTGCACGAAAAGGACTATGGCAGCGGGGATCCTAAGACGCTTTGGGAAGACTTGATACGCTTCTATGAGTATTTCGGAATTTCCTATCAGTTAGGGATCAACAAGGAATGGCCGGACTGGATAGGAATCGAGTTCGAGTTTGCCCACTTTCTCAGTTATCTCGAAGCAGGCTCAGATGAAGACCAATCTTCGAGCTACCTGTCAGCGCAGTCGGATTTTCTCGAACGGCATCTTGGCAGGTGGATTCCAAAGTTTAGCGTCCGCCTCGCCAAGAAAGCGCCAGATACGCCGTATGCACTTTATGCAGATGCCATGGCGGAATTCGTATCGGCTGATTTGCAGTACAACCTGGCACGTCGCCCACGCCTGCAAGCAGCGTGAGCGCCAAAGGTGTCGTCCCATAAACGTATTAGCCTAACCAGAATAGGGTGAAAAATGGACAAGTTTAGTTACAGCAGTATTCCGTTGCCGGATCTTCAACTCGGGGGGTTGGAGGTTAATCTCACGAGCGAGGAACAAATGATCGCGGATGCGGTAGGCACGTTTGCCCGCGACGTGATGCGCCCGCTGGGGCAACAACTTGATCGCATGACAGCCGAAGAAGTGGCGGCGCCAGGTTCCCCGCTGTTTGGCTTCCTGCAGCAAATGAGCGATATGGGACTTGGGCCGGAAGGGCTGATATTGATGCCCCCCGAACAGTCGGCGCGGATGCTGCCCATCGTACAGGGTATTCTCGGGTGGGGTGACGCAGGCCTTGCAGTATTGGCCGGAGCCACGGGTTTTCCGGCATTTGCCGCCCAACAGAGCGGCAATCCGGAGCTGATCGAGCGCTTCGGCTCGGCGATTGGCTGCTGGATGGGAACGCAACCGGACCGGGGCTCGGACACCACCGACCTGGAGGGCAAGGAAATCTATCCCGGCAAGCGGCATGGCAAGCCGAATCTTAGTGCGCGGGTTACTGCCGACGAGGTCATCCTTACCGGTCAAAGCTCGGCATGGGTTTCAGGTTCTCCCATCGCGGAATGTGCTTTGGCCTATGTGCCGGCGGATTACGGCGACGGTCTGTATGACGAAAATGGATTGATGCGCGGCGCAGTCGTATTTGTTCCTTTCGATGAAAAAGGAGTGAAGAAAGGAAAGCCGTTAGAAAAGATCGGTCAACGGCCGCTGCCCCAGGGAGAAGTATTCTTTGATGAAGTTCGCATTCCGCGCCGATACCTGGTGACCGATAACAGCGGCTTTCAGGGACAGTTCTTTTCTGCATTCATCCTGGCCAATATGGAAATGGCTTGTATCTTCTCAGGACTTGCCAGAGCAGCTTTTGAACAAGCGCTGGCATATGTGCATGAGCGCAAGCAAGGCGGCGCAGTGCTGATCGAACATCAGACGGTGAGAGCGCGAATATTCAAGATCTGGCAGCTGGTCGAAGCTTGCCGGGCCATGACGCAACGCACATGCAATTTCAATTTCCTTGGCAGTCCACACGTGCTTGCGTCGATCACGGCAAAGGTAACGGTCACCAACTATGCGCTGGAGGCTGTCAGCGAATCATTGCAACTGTTTGGCGGGAACGGACTCACCAAGGAGTACCCGCTTGAAAAGATGTTCCGCGACGCGCGCGCCGCAAGCATCGAAGACGGTGAAAACAATATGCTGGGGTTGGTCGCGGCCGGGCATATCAGCAAGTGGTATCGCCACCATAACCTTTGAGCCAATCGGGAGAACGGATCATGAGTGAAGTTCAACTCTCCATGCCTGCCGATTTCGCGGGACGAGTGGCGGTAATCACGGGCGGCGCAAGCGGCATTGGTTTTGCATCGGCTTTGCAAGCAACGCGTGCCGGCATGAAGATTGCGATAGCCGATATTGAAGCTGACGCGTTGGAGCGGGCGGTCGGCAAGATCAGGGAAGGCGGCGGCGACGTGATTGGAATTCGCACCGACGTGTCCGACATAGAGTCTGTCAGGGAACTGGCCCAGACCGTGCAGAGTCGTCTTGGCGATCCGTGGTTAGTGATGAATAACGCCGGGGTGGCGAAATTGGGTCTGGCCTGGGAGTTGAAGCATCAGGACTGGAGTTGGGTGCTCGGCGTCAATCTGAACGGCGTTATCAATGGCGTTGCGACTTTCTTGCCCTGTCTCGTGGCGCGCAAAAGCGGGTATATGGTCAACACTGCTTCCGCCGCCGGATTGCTTGGTGTGCCGGGCGGGGCGCCCTACGTTGCGTCGAAGCATGCGGTAGTGGGGTTGTCCGAGTCGATTTTTCGGGAACTGAAGGC
This sequence comes from Burkholderiales bacterium, assembly GCA_044445195.1. Lineage (GTDB taxonomy): Bacteria > Pseudomonadota > Gammaproteobacteria > Burkholderiales > Burkholderiaceae_D > PKWO01. The sequence continues at coordinate 4,473 of JBIODP010000064.1, forward strand.
CGTTTGCTCGCCGGTTGGGATATCGGTGCTTTGTCCGGCTGCAGTAGACACGAGAATCGCCTATGCCGATAGAAACCAGCCCGGGTTGCCGCATTACGAGTCGCCTACAGAGGGTTTTCCGCCGATTCCGCTCGATGAGCCTATCAACATCATCTCTCCTAACGATGTGGCAACGCAAGTATTCGATGCAATTCAACATAGGCGCTTTTGGATACTTCCTCACGCTGGTCAGATCCGGCAAGCAGTAATCAACCGGGCCGTGCAAATGGTCGATGAGCACAATCCGGACAGTGCAAGCATGGATCATATTTCTGCACTGTTGCACAGCATGATTACGGGTGTGGATTTCATTGAAAAAAATTAAATATTGTTGCGTAAAAGGAGCATGGCGATGAAGACGTTCAAAGTAACTTTGGTGGTGCTGCTAATCGGGGCGATAGTGGGCTCGTTGACCTTTCTCGGATACATACATGGCCCTAATGAAGAAGGAGATGGAGAGAAGTTTAGCGTGGAAACCACTTCTTTCGGCCGATTGCTCGATACGCCCTGCACCAGAAAACTGTTTCTTACCAAGTTCGGCGCGGCGGCGATGGTGAATAACCCTCAAATCAATATTGCCCGCCATCTGACGATGCGTCGGTTATCGACTTTTCCGCTGGCTCGAATAAGCGATCCAAAGCTCAAAGCCATGCAAGCAGAATTCTTTCGGTTGGATCCGCGATCTCCTGAATGCAAGCGGCCCGGGATCTGATGGTAATGCAACCGTGCTGCACATTATAAAGAACATGCCGCTATTGGCAAAAGGGGATACGCAATGTTTTCAAATATGATCAAGGGCATCAAGGCATGGAAAGACCAGGGCCTGCTGCGCAAGGGCCCCTGGTGGAAGAACGCACGCATGGTCTTTGCAGATGTTCCTGTGGAGTATGACGTTGTCAAGGAATGGGTGCCTTTCCCGCTACGCTTGGCAAAACCTGCCATGGCGACGGTGTTCTTTGCGCATTACCCCGAATGTATTTTTGGCGATCCCTACTACGAAGTAGGGCTGATGTTGCACGTAAGGTTGTTTGGCATCTTCCCCAAAATGCTCCACTGCTCCTGGATGTTGGTGGACGACGACTTACACCTGATCAACGGCCGTGAGCTCTTGGGATATCCCAAAAAAATGGCAACGTTTCAATTTGAAGAAAAAGACGGCAAGTTCTTTGGCGCCGCCTTCCGCAGGGGATCTGAAGTCTTTCGCATCGAAGGCACTATCGGCAAACCGCTCAAAAACCCCAAGCCGGGCGCCGGGCAGTGGTGGGTCAACTTGCGCTGCCTGCTGACCCTGGTCTTTCCTGGCCAACTCATCATGTTTAAGCCGATTGAGACTGTGCATGAAGCCAATGAGATGAATTTAACGGTGACGTTGACGCCGTCGTGGAACGATCCACTTTGCCGCGTTACGGGGCTCGCGACGAATGCTTCGATACGCACGTGCGACATGGCAGGGAATCTGCTGATTCCGCCATTGGTAATCTGGCTTGTCAATCCATTTTTTCAAGCAAGACTGATGCATCTGCGCACGCGCTGACCAGACATTCACCATTTCACTTTTTTTACTATATAAAGGAACGGCCATGAGTCCCAACGATCTGATTAAACGATTTCCAATTGCCATTAACCCAAGTGCTACAGCCAATGTGAAGAAGACGATACAGTACAACATCACCAACCCGCTCTATGTGGAGATCGACAACGGCACCTGCACTGTGCATGAGGGGGTGATCGACAAGTATGACGTTCGTCTTACCATTGGCGATGATAATCTGGTTGCCCTGTTCAAAGGAGAATTATCGGGGATGGTGGCCTTTGTGACTGGCAAGTTGAAGGTTGAAGGAGACAAGATGCTTGCTCAACGAATGCCATCTTACTTCGATACCAGCATCATACTGGGGTGATTTTTCATGGTTTTGCTGAATGCCTGTTGTCGAGGTTGCGCGCGGCTCCGATAACGGCGCGCATAGGGAATTCCGCTCAGCATCCGAGTTGAATCTCATCTAAAAAATTGGAAATGCCATGAATGGAGTTGTTCCATCGCAAAAATGTGGCGATATCGCCGTTGCAGCTAACGATAGGCCGCCGCTCAATGACCTGTCTCAAGCAGTGCGGCGGAACTTGTTTGACGATAATCTGCGCAGATAGCGGCGATATGCGTCTTTCCTGCACAAAGTCTCCTCGGCTCGGCAACATCGGCTGTTTTCAGGCCTGTCACCAGGTCTGTTTTTTTATTCTATGAGGTGGGGATGAAAGTATTCATCTCAACCCCAGTCAAGGGCTTTCTTGACTTTAGCGTGAAGGCGCCCGAGACATTAAATTCTTGAAGGTTACTTATGAGCTCTCTCCCAATGTCCGGCAAGGTGGCTCTCGTTACCGGCGCCAATACCGGCATTGGCCGTGTTACGGCCACACAGCTTGCGCTACAGGGCGCCCATGTTTTCCTGGCCTGTCGCTCGATGGCCAAGACTGGGGCCGTTCTCGACGACATAGCCAAACGCTCTGGCGGTAAAGCGAAGGCGGAATTTTTGCCGCTGGATCTGGGTGATCTGTCTTCCGTACAGCAGTGTGCGGAGGCATTTCTACTCCGCGATTTGCCGCTGCACTTATTAGTGAATAACGCAGGACTGGCTGGACAGAAAGGTATCACCGCATCCGGTTTTGAATTGACCTTTGGCGTTTGCCACGTCGGGCATTTCCTGCTTACTCAACTATTGGTCAATCGACTCAAAACGTCTGCTCCAGCTCGGGTGGTAGTCGTGGCAAGCAAAGCGCACCGGCATGCGAAAGGAATCGACTTTGAGATTTTGCATCAACCCACCAATAGTTTTGCCGGAATGCGTGAATACAGCGTTGCCAAGCTTGCCAATGTGCTGTTCGCATCCGAATTGGCTCGCCGACTGGCTGGAACCGGTGTGTCCACTTACTCATTGCACCCGGGTATTGTTGCCTCGGATGTCTGGCGGGCACTACCTTGGCCGATTGCGTCTCTGGTCAAACGCTTTATGCTGACTCCGCAGCAGGGAGCCGCCACCTCTTTGTACTGCTCTACATCACCCGATTGTGCCAATGAAAGCGGCCTCTACTACGACGACTGCCATGCGGTCGATCCTTCGTCTATTGCACAAGACATTGGCTTAGCAAATCATCTGTGGATCGAAAGCGAACGTTGGGTGGCGGCCTATACCGCCGTCACAAGCGACTGGAAAGGTCGGCGTGAGCCGTCGGAACGACCGTTCACGATTGTCCAAAATACCTATTCGTGACGTTCCCATGCCTCCCCGGCATCGAACCGGCCGCGCTTGCCCTGTTGCGAGCGTCGCTAACTTTCTAGCGTGCATAGACGACAATTCGAGTAGCGTGGAGATGTTGTATCAATTGATTTTATAAGTTCGCACGCGCATGTTACACCGCACACTTCCCAGTGCCTGCCGGAATACGACAGGGGCAACTGTTTTTGTCAGGTTAAGCAGCGTTGGGGGAAGTTGAAATTTGACAGGAAGAGTTGCTAACATGTCCCGTTTCTTCAATTCGCGCTGCAAATTGATACTGCTTTTTTCCCGACTCTTTGGCACGGTAAACGGCATCATCGGCATTTCCCAACAGTTCCGCTCCGGTATTTCCATTGGCTGGAAACATACTGATTCCGATGCTGGCCGAAATGCAGACCGAAGAACCCGCTATCGAGAATGGACTGGAAACCATGTCGATCAATTTTTTTGCCAAATGCGAGACATCCCCCGGCTGCTCCAGTTCCGACAGTACTACCACGAATTCATCCCCACCCAGTCGTGCCACCAGATCGCTGATGCGCGTGCCTTGGCGCAATCTTTGCGCCACTTTTTTGAGTAGCTCGTCGCCGGCCTGATGACCCAATTTATCGTTAACGGCCTTGAAACCGTCCAGATCGATGAACATCACGCCAACCATTTTCCCGCTGCGGGTTGCATACGCGAGAGCCAGATCCAGTTTGGCCTGCAACAGGCGCCGATTCGGAAGGCCAGTCAACGGGTCGTGTTCTGCCAAGCGGCGTATCCGTTGCCTGGCATGTTCGTCCAAGCGCATAATTCTCTTTATTCGCGTATATTGCCAGAAGCCGACGGCCGATACGGTTGCGATAAAGGCGCCAAGCGTCCACCAGAAATGCCGGTAGGCAGTATTGCGTGCATCGATGCGCGTGTTGAGCTGCGTGTTTTCTTCCTCTTCCATCCGATTCAGCACGTCTTGTATACGGCCCATTTCCAGCTTGTCTTCATTGATCGAAACCAATTCGCGCGCATCGTCGATGCTTCCGGCCTGGCGTGTCTCGACAATGATCCGGATGGTCTTCAAGCGATAGGCGATCAGCCGCTTGAGTTTTGAAAACAGCGCTCTTTGCGAAGGATTGTCGGCAATCAGCGCATCGATCAGGTCGGTTTCCCATTGGATGCGTTGAAGAGTGTCGAAGTAAACCGGAAAATAGCTGGTTTCGCCGGTAATGACATAACCGCGTTCGCCGGTTTCGGCGTCGACAAGACCGGCTCGCAGGTTTTCGATGGCCGAGATCACCTCGTATGTTTGCGATACCGAAATCGCCGTATGCATGATGGTGGTCGTAATGCCGTAAACGGAACAGATCAGCAGCGCGACTGCGAAACCGACCATCAAGAAGCCCGATGTGAACACGCGGGTGATAAAGCATTTTGGAGTGGACATGTATTGAGTATCCAATTAACACAGCGCCTCAACGCAACCGTAGCGCGCGTTCACCAGGCGGGGTGTTACTTGAGCGCCGTTAAAGTCCCCTCCACCACCTTGACCCGATCACCGGCATTCCAGTCGGGCTGGGCGCTATAGGGGAAGGTGCGCACCTTTCCGTTCTCCATTTTGACGCGTACCTGGTAGGTGATCGAGCTATGCGAGCGTTTCTCGACTTCGTTGCCAGCCAAGCCGCCACCCACTGCGCCCACCACGGTAGTCAGCGCGCGCCCATTGCCGCCGCCGAAACGGTTGCCGATAACGCCGCCCAATAGCGCGCCGGCCACGGCCCCAACGCCGCTGGGTTGGGCTTGGTGCCGAATTGCCCGAACCGATTCCACCGTGCCGCAGTTCGGGCAAGGTGCTTCTGCCTCGGCAACCTTCGGCGGCGGGAGGGTGCCGTCTACCGCTGGCTGTGCACCATTCGGAGTCGTCGTTGGCGTGCTTAGAGGAACTACGGCGGGAACTACGGCTGGCGCACTTGCAGTGGTATTGACACTCTCAGGCGCCGTACCGTGCGCGCCGGGCAATCGCCCGGTGATTGCCGCCACGCCCAGCAGACTGACGAGAATGACCGACACCGCAGCCCCGGCGGCCAGCGGATGTATGCGCGAGGATATTTTTTTGATTTGCTCATTCATGATGCGTCCTTTCCCATGATGTGTCCTATTCCTGCAGGATTGAAAAAAACGTTGTCAGACGTCTCATCCATCACTTGCAGCAACCAACGTGTCAGAGTCAATAAAATACTTTGTATTCAAAGACTTAAATATCACTCGACAGAATTGAAGTTGTCGACTTAATAAATTTTCGGTGATCGACCTGGATTCTAAGTTCATTTTTCACATTCCTCACGCCCTCTATTGCAGCAACCAGTTGAAGCAGTTGCGCGTTGAGGGCGGCAGTGGGAACCGTGCCGCTCACTACGACGATGCCTTGGTTCGTCTTGATGTCAATTCTCAGCGTCGAAAGTTGTCGGTCTGCGTTAATGGCGGCCTTGACCTTGCTCGTAATTAACATGTCATCTATCGCAACGCCGCCGCTCGG
>JBIODP010000065.1:0-10227 GCA_044445195.1 Burkholderiales bacterium
GTTTTATAATGCGCGCTTCTCCTGCCAACATCTTCTTATACCGCAACGCAGCTTATTTTCTGTAAAATTGCTGTAATTTAAGCCTGCAATATCGTTACCTTATCCGAAAGTGCATTATGAGTCTGAATTTAGTTCCTGCCGGCCGCGATCTGCCGAATGATTTTAACGTAATCATCGAAATCCCGATGAATTCCGCTCCAATCAAGTATGAAGTCGACAAGGAATCCGGCGCGATTTTCGTTGACCGCTTCATGAGCACGGCGATGCATTATCCATGCAATTACGGCTATATCCCCCATACCATCGCCGATGACGGCGACCCGGTCGATGTATTGGTCATTACGCCGTTTCCGCTATTTCCGGGCGTGGTTGTGCGCTGCAGGGCAATTGGCGTGTTGAAGATGTCCGATGAAGCAGGCGGCGATGCCAAGCTATTGGCAGTGCCGGTCGACAAACTCTTGCCGATTTACACGAGCTGGCAAAAGCCGGAAGACATGCACGATTGGCGCTTGCAGCAGATCCAGCATTTTTTTGAACATTACAAAGACCTTGAAGAAGGCAAATGGGTCAAAATTGACGGATGGTTCGGTCCCGAAGAGGCCAAAGCGGAAATCATGGCTGGCGTCGATGCTTACAATAAGGCCGCGCGCAAACCACATTATTGACTTTGCGCGGTTGATCAGTATCACTACCAAGGAAATCGCCAATGTCAATTGGTAAGAAGTTGCCGCATCCTCCGGGCGCCGTGCCAGCCGGGGATGAAGGTTTTTCTGTACGCGACAGGTTACTTCAAAAAATTAGCGAGGATACCGATTTGCCTGCTCTCGGCAGTTCGGTATCGCGTGTGGTTCAGTTGGCATCGTCGGATGATGAAGCTGTGCGCAATCTCGCCTATTATGTGTTGTCGGACGTCGCATTGACGCAAAAAATCTTGCGCATATCGAACACGGTGATATACCGCAGCTATTCGGGCGCCCCGGTCACGACGGTTTCCAAAGCGATTTTCCTGCTCGGATTCGATATGGTGAAAGTGAGCGCCCTGGCGTTGCTATTGGTGGAGGGCATGTCCGGCGGTCGTGCGCAAAGTGTGCGCGCAGAGCTGGCTCAAGCGCTGAGCGCCAGCATCATCGGGCGCGAGCTGGCGCGCCGCAGCCATTTCAAGAATGCGGAAGAGGCATCGATTGCGGCGCTGTTCAAAAATATGGGCAGGCTGCTGGTGGCCTCGCACGATCACATTTTGTACAGTGAGATTGCGGCATTGATTGAAAGCGGCAGCCAGTCGCCGACCCAGGCAGCGATGCAACTCATGGGATGTAGTTTCGATTTTCTGGCAGAAGCTGTTCTGCGGGAGTGGCAAATCCCGGACACCATCGTCAATGCTATCAGTCCACTGCCGCAAGGCGTGCTCAAGCCGGCCAAGACCCGGCAGGAGTGGATGCAGCAAGTTGCCACATTCAGCGCAGCGGCCGCGATGCTGATTCCACGGATGAACGACAAGAGCGCGGATGCTGCCTGCAAGGCGCTGCTCATCAGGTTTGGCGAGGCATTGAATCTGGATCGGGATGGGTTGACTCAATTGCTCGCCACTGCCGCCCAGGAAGCGCAGCTATTGGCCGACCAGGCTAAACCGGCCCGTCGGCAAGCCGATTCAGGCGGCGACGTGGATACGAAGGATTCCGAGCGCGAGCAGAGCGATGATGACGCATTGGCTGAAACGACAGAATCTGGATTGCCCAGTGAACTGCTAATGGCCATCGCTGAGAACAGCGATAAGTTGAAGGCCAATGCATGCCACCTGAGCGGCAAGCCGATAAACGCCCGTGAGCAACTCATGGCGGGTATTCAGGACCTGACGGAAATGATGGCATCAGGGCGTTGCAACCCGAATGATTTGATCATGCTGGCGCTCGAAATAATTTATCGCAGCATGGGCTTTCGGTTTGCGACGATATGCTTAAAGGACATTAAAACCGATCAATTCCGGGCGCGTATTTCTCTTGGCGAAAATAACGCTTTCAGGCAAGCAGGCATTGTATTTCCAGCGGCTCCATCGCGTGATCTTTTTCATCTGGCAATGACAAACGACGCCGATTTGGTGATTTCCGATTCCTGGGGCGTCAATATTCATGAATTGATTCCGGCCTGGCATCGCAAGCTATTAGCCGATGCGCGCAGTTTCATCGTATTGCCGCTGGTGGTGCAAAAAAAACCGATCGGTTTTTTCTATGGAGACCGAACGCAACCGTCGCCGGAAGGCGTGCCGCAAGATGAAGCTGCATTGATCAAAATTTTGAAAGGGCAGGTGCTGGCAGCCTTGAATTATCGTTAATTCTTGTGTCTTTGTGATTATTCAGCGGCTGGCGCGAGTGCGGAGTGCATTTTGGGGAAAGATCGCGTCTTCAAGTAGACGGGCTCATGACCGCTGGCTACTTGCGTCATGCGCGCCCTGCTCGCCCTTCATTGGATCGCTCGCGCTTTCTCTTCCTCCAAAACTTTTCGACTGTCTGCTTTTTTCTCATTTCTAAATCGTCGGCAAGTGACTGTTTCTGGCCGATTTTACTCATTCAGTTTGTTGTCCGATAGCCGTCAAAATGTTATTGTGTCAATAATGCAGCATTTACGCGAATTTCTACCTAGCAAAATCGCAACGAATGGGCAAGATCGTCCAGGAGCGGAGATTCGAGAGTTTTACCAGAACAGTTGTTCAACCAATTTGCTATCTGGCGCGAGAAATGGATGCAGCAAACTTTATAAATTCCGCTTGCACGAAATTCCTGACTCATTCTCACATCAGCAGATAAAATTTTGCATATGGATAAAAAGTTAATCATTCCAATAAATGAAATAGAATCATTTGCGGAAATGGTTTATGTGGGCGACCATGTGCGCCCGTCGAGCATCACATCGATTGTTCTGCTCAGTCCAGACACGTTGGCCTGCTGCCATTTCGACGGATGTAAAATCATGCTGATCCGTTTCGATCTGGATCATGGCACATACAATTTATTGCAATGTTCCGACACCACTTTCAACCAGAAAAAGTGCCGGACGGATTTGATGGCGACGGACAGGCAGGGCAACCTCGTGGTTTCAAATGGCCACGAACAAAGCTGCACGCTTTACCGCTACGAGAATGAGCAAATCAGGCACGTCAGGGACTTGCATTCCACAATCGGCAACTTTGCGCATGGTGTAAAGTTTTACACGCCGGACATTGTGGCGGTGACTTCACGATGGGACAGGGGAGGGACGTTTTTTATTGATTGCAAAACGGGTAATATCGTTTATTACCTGCGGACCCCGGGGGTAAGCGTTCAGGATATTTGCTTTCTGCCGGGGAATCGCGCGGCCATGCTTTACACCCTCGGCTCCCCCACTTATGGTCCGCGGACTATCTATCCTTCCATTCTTCAGCTAATAGACTTTGAAATCGGCAGGGAATCATCGCCGATTTTGAAAGAAATAAACTTCAAGGATTCACACATCGACAGTATTGTGTCATATGAAAACCGGCTCTATTTTACTGACCAATATAATAATAGAGTGATTGTCTGCAATGCGGAAAATCTGGACATACTCGACGAGATAGGCGGCTATGATTTCCCGCATGGCATCGACGTGAATTACGACATTCTTGCCGTGACAAACTACGGCAGCAACTCTGTTGAACTAAGGACATTGGGCGGCTAGCTGCGCTTCGTGCGGTATTGGATTCAGGAATGTGCAGCGAATAGTCACGTGTTTTTAAACGGATTTCTTTCATTTAATTCGTCCATGTAAGCATCGATGCCGCCGGTTTCCCGTTGCAGGAAACGTTCTACCGCGTCGGCAAAGTCCGGGTGCGCCAGCCAGTGCGCCGACCAGGTTTTTTGCGGCAGGAAGCCGCGCGCCATTTTATGTTCGCCCTGTGCCCCGCCCTCGAAGCAATACAGCTTGCGGCGAATGCAGAATTCGAGCGGTTGATAATAGGCCGTTTCAAAATGCAGGCAGGGAATGTCTTCGATTGCGCCCCAATAACGGCCGTACAAGGTGTGTTCGGTATGAATGACCAGCGAAGAGGCGATTGGCGCGCCGGCCCTTTCAGCTACGATCAACAGGATATTTTGCGGCATGCCGGCGCCGATGCGCAAAAAGAATTCCAGATTGAGGTAAGGCGTGGAGGCGTGGGCGGCGTAGGTCCGGTCGTAACATTGCTTGAAGAATTTCCATTCTTCGCCAGAAATTTGCTTCCCTTCGATATGGCGAAATGTGATTTCGGCATCGGCGACTTTGCGTCGTTCAGCGCGGATATTTTTACGTTTTTTTCGCTCCAGCGTGGCCAAAAAATCGTCGAAACTGGCGTATCCGGCATTAATCCAGTGAAATTGGATGCCGGAGCGCAATAAGAATCCCGCCTCCTGCAACTCTTCTGCCTGACCCTGAGGCGGATACAGCACATGCATCGACGATACGCCACTGTTGGCGCACAAATTTTGCAATTCGGCAATCAAGGCGGCCAAGGCAGCGTTGTCGCGCGCCAATAGCCGCGTGCCGCTCACCGGCGTAAAGGGAATTGCCGACAGCAGCTTAGGATAGTATTCGAGGCCGTGGCGGCGATAGGCGTCGGCCCAGGCCCAATCGAACACATATTCGCCGTAGGAATGCGATTTCAGGTACAGCGGCATGGCCGCTTCCATCTGCTCGCCTTTCCACAGCGTCAGATAGTGGGGCTGCCAGCCGGATCGCGCGGACGCGCAACCGCTTTCGTGCATGGCATGCAAAAATGCAAAAGACAGGAAAGGATTGGCGTCGGTCTGCAGGGCAAGCAACCCGTCCCAGCGTGTCTGGCCTATCTCGGCCAGTGAACTAACGATGCGCGTGCGATAATTAACCAAGTATTTTATCCATACACTATTCAAAGCCGACATGGCCAACATGACCGTTAAAGTTGCTATTGCTCAAATCAACAGTATTGTCGGCGATTTTGCCGGGAATTCCGCCAAAATCATCGCGTTCTGTCGCCGCGCCGCCGAGCAGGGGGCAGACATTGTCGTGACCCCGGAGCTATCGTTGGCCGGCTATCCGCCTGAGGACTTATTACTGCGCCGATCATTTTACGCAAAAAGCGCTCAGGCGTTTGAAGCCTTAACCCGAGACCTGGCGGCATTGCAGGATATTCATATCGTAGTCGGCCATCCGATATGGCGCGGCAACGGCCGTTTCAACGCCGCATCGGTGCTGGCGAATGGCGCAGTACTGGGGACCTATTGTAAATACGATCTGCCAAACGATGCCGTATTTGACGAAAAGCGCTATTTTTCTTCAGCCGATCAGCCTTTTGTATTCGAGGTAAAAGGGGTCAGGTTCGGTTTGAATATCTGTGAAGATACCTGGTCGCCGCATGCGCCGGCCTGCGCCAAAGCGGCAGGGGCACAAGTTTTACTGGTGCCGAATGCATCGCCGTATCACATGAACAAGCACCATTTGCGCTATGAGGTGATGCGCGCCAACGTCACTGCGCAAGGTTTGAGCCTGGTTTATGCCAATTTGGTTGGCGGTCAGGACGAATTGATTTTCGACGGCTATTCATTCGCAATGAATAAAGAAGGCGAGATCTGCGCGCAATTGCAACACTTTGAAGAGGATATGCAGATCGTCGAATTCGCCGGCGCCGACCTGTGTCACGGCCCGGTGTCGGACGAGTTGCCGGTCGCGGCGCAGGTATACAAGGCCCTCGTATTGGGCGTGCGCGATTACATAGGCAAGAACGGTTTTCCCAGCGTGATCATCGGCTTATCGGGCGGGGTCGATTCGGCGTTGACGCTGGCGGTAGCGGTCGACGCGCTGGGGGCGGACAAAGTGCGCGCGGTCATGATGCCATCGCCGTACACGGCGGAAATTTCATGGCTGGATTCGCGCGAAATGGCGCAACGTTTGGGCGTGCGGTATGATGAAATTGCAATCAACGATTGTTTTTCAGCTTTTCGCAGCACGTTGGCAGCGGAATTTTCAGACCTGCCGGAAGATGCGACTGAAGAAAACATTCAGGCGCGCATTCGGGGCACCATCTTGATGGCCTTATCGAACAAGCATGGTTCGATCGTCTTAACTACCGGCAATAAGAGCGAAATGGCGGTCGGCTACTGCACATTATACGGCGACATGGCAGGGGGGTTTGCGGTGATCAAGGATATTATGAAGACCCTGGTGTATCGGCTGTGCGACTATCGCAACACGCTTTCCGAGGTGATTCCGCAACGGATTTTGCAACGCGCGCCATCGGCTGAATTACGGCCCGACCAGACCGATCAGGACTCGTTGCCGCCTTATGAGGTGCTGGATGCTATCATGCAGCGGTATATGGAAGAGAATCAGAGTGCTGCCGAAATTCTCGCGGCGGGTTATCGACCTGAAGATGTCGCTCGCATTACGCATTTGATTAAAATAAACGAATACAAGCGTCGTCAGGCTCCTATCGGGATACGGGTCACGCATCGCGCATTCGGGCGCGATTGGCGATACCCGATTACCTCGAAATTCCGCGACTGAACAGGATGCTTTTTGGTTACATTTTTTGATCCTTTTTGATCCCATGACGTGCGGCTAACGCAAGACGCTTGTAAAATGGCTTATTTTCGGGAGAACCTTATGAAGCAAATAACTGCAATTATCAAACCCTTCAAGCTCGATGAAGTGCGCGAGGGGCTGGCGGAAGTTGGCGTTACCGGCTTGACCGTCACCGAGGTAAAAGGATTCGGCCGTCAAAAAGGGCACACCGAACTTTATCGCGGCGCTGAATACGTGGTGGATTTTCTGCCGAAAGTGAAGGTGGAGGTGGTGGTCGACGACCAGGTCGCCGAGCGCGCAGTGGAGGCAATCATCAAGGCGGCTCGCACCGGCAAGATCGGCGATGGCAAGATTTTTGTGCAAAATGTCGAGCAGGTGGTGCGCATCCGCACCGGCGAAACCGGTTCGGACGCGGTATAGCGTCCATGTTGAGGATTCCCGCTTTCGCGGGAACGATCAAGCGAACTCCTGAATGAATCGGAGCGGAGGTCGATTATCGACTGTCTCGCCGCGCGTGCGCGTGATGGGGTACTTGACTCCCTCGCTTGAATCTGTATAATTCTGTCTCGCCGCGCGTGCGCGTGATGGGGACGTGAAAAAATCTACGAGGGCCTTGTCACAAAAAAACTGATGCTCCTCAGGTAAAGGGCGGTCGCAAAAGCTTGGCATTACGCACGCCTATTCCAAATAAGGTAAGCCATGGATCGCCTGCAACGTATCTATAAGCTGCATCGGATTATTGCCGCGCACCGGCTGCCGGTGCCGCACAGCGTATTGCAAGAAAAACTCGAATGCTCGCGCGCCACGGTCAATCGTGTCATTGAAGAAATGCGATTGCACTTCAATGCGCCGATTGAATATGACCGTCGGCGCAACGGCTACCACTATGCGTTGAGCGACGGACAAACCTTTGAACTTCCTGGACTCTGGTTCAGCGAAGCTGAACTTTACGCGCTGCTAACCAGTCAGCAATTGCTCGCACACGTTCAACCCGGCTTGCTCGATACATTACTTAGACCCGTTAAAGAGCGCATCGAACAAATTCTTGCGGCCAGGCATCTGGGCAGCGAAGAAATTTCCAAACGAGTACGCATCCTGCGCATGACCGGGCGCAATGTCGTGCCGGAATGTTTCCAGGCCGTAGCCGGCGCGCTGCTGCAAAGATATAGCCTGCACATCAGCTACCACGGTCGCGGAAACGACGAAACCAGCCAGCGTAAAATATCCCCGCAGCGACTCATCCATTATCGCGACAACTGGTATCTGGACGCATGGTGTCATACCCGCAATGCTCTGCGCAGTTTTGCGGTCGAACGCATCGCCGTTGCCCAGGTATTGCCGCAACGCTGCCGCGACGTGCCGGAAAAACGACTCGATGCACATTACACGAATTCCTACGGAATTTTTGCAGGAAAGCCTGGCCACACCGCCCTGTTACGCTTCTCCCCCGAACGGGCGCGCTGGGTGGCGGATGAGCATTGGCACCCAAAACAGCAAGGCCGACTGCTTGAAGACGGCAGCTATGAACTGCGCATCCCCTATTCCGATTCGCGCGAATTGATCATGGATATTCTCAAACATGGCGGCGAAGTTGAAGTCGTCGCGCCGGAAATGCTGCGTGGCGAGGTTGCAAAACATCTAAAAAATGCGCTGGAACGCTATAGCTAAATAAGTTGGCGCAGGCTCATGGTTTGAGGCACTCATAGGTATACACTTCGCTGTAACTTCAAAAACAAGAATCAAAAGCTGAATATGCCAGAGCAAAGAGGGAACGCCATTTTTAACTACTGGGGTAAGGCCGATCCGGCATATACGCTTGATCAAAAGTGGCATCCGCTCGCTTATCACTGCCTGGATGTGGCAGCGGTGGGAACGGAATATCTAAAGCACTCTTCTTTGCTTAAAGCCTGCTGTAGTTTGTTGATCTGTTCTGAGCATGACTTTTTGTCATGGTCGGCTTTTTTATTGGCGTTGCATGATTTGGGCAAGTTTAGCGAAGCGTTCCAAGCACAGCGGCCTGATTTAATTTCAGATTTGCAAAAACGAGAACCAAATCCGACAAAAATATACAGAGAACGCCATGACTCCTTGGGATTTTGGTTATGGGAGGACTACCTTGTTGACGAGGTACTGCTGAAAATTGGCCTCGACAATTCGCGTAATACTCAGCGCAGCCTTAGATGTTGGCTGTTAGCTGTAACCGGGCATCATGGCATGCCGCCCAAACCAAGTGGCAATGCAGACAGTTTCTTTCGTAGGGAAGATAAACAAACAGCCGCAGACTTTGTGCAAGCGATGGCAGAGATGTTGCTCACAAAAGAAGCCAAGAATATTCCTTTCAGTCAGAATTTTAAAGTCGCTGGCGAGATGATGTCGTGGTGGTTTGCCGGTGTCACGGTACTTGCCGACTGGCTCGGTTCGAATACTCTGTTTTTCCCATATAAAAGCCCGCCAATAGATTTGGAAAAATACTGGGAATATGCGCAAGGTCAGGCAACCGAAGCATTAGCTCATTCAGGGGTATCGCCATCTGTCATTAAAAAAGGATGCTCTCTCAAAGAGTTGTTCCAGAAGATTCAAGAAGCATCACCCTTGCAGCAATGGGCAGTGTCGGTGGACATTCCGCAAGCACCGCAAATCTATTTGCTGGAGGATGTGACCGGAGCAGGAAAAACTGAAGCCGCGATAATGTTGGCTTATCGTTTGATGGAGCAAGGTTTAGCGGAAGGTTTTTTTATTGGCTTGCCGACGATGGCGACAGCCAATGCCATGTATAAGCGCGTGGCTGCAGTTTATCAAAATATTTTTGCAGGTAATGCCAATTTAGTGCTGGCACACGGTCATAAAAAGTTGGTAGAAGAGTTTGCCGCTTCGATTTTACCTGTTGGCATACCCGAAAAAGATAGTGCGCAACTGGATGAAACCGCTTCGGCACGCTGCAGTGCGTGGCTGGCTGACCATAGCAAACGTGCATTATTGGCATCGGCCGGAATAGGAACGATAGATCAGGCCCTGTTAAACATGCTGGTGAAATCAAGCGCAAGGTAGTTCGCCACGATGTTGTGATGCAAGCTAAAAAACAGTTGCTGGAAGATCACGGGTTCAGCAAAGATGCTAAATGGGCAGACTGGAAAGAAGAGAGCAACAAGCCGTTGTTGTATGAATTGGTACAAAAGCATTGCGCTGAATGGCTCGACGAAGTAGCGAAAAGAAATGGTTTTGAAATCGCGCTAACGGATGAAAAGGAACCACAACGCAAGCTACAAGTCGATGCCTATGAACAAACCAAAGCAGGCAAGCGCGATCACAATATTCGTTTTAGTGCTGTGGATTTTTCAGGAGAGTTGCATGTGACAAGCCCTGAGTTATTCCAATTAGCACTATGTAACGGACTAGGCCATGCCAAAGCTTTTGGCTGCGGTCTATTGCTCGTTCGGCGGATTTAGGCGGGTTCTGGCAGCTTGAAATCTTTGATTAAGCGAGGGCCCAACATGAACTGGAAAGAATGGCTCGAAGTAAATCCGGCGGTGCTGGTTGGCAAACCGATAATCAAGGGCACGCATGAAAGTGCGCTGACCGTTGCCGAGATGCATGCGACAGGACTTGATATTCTGTCCATTATCGATTTTGCTTTACTGTTGCGGTGACAGGAGGCTCAGCTTTCACTATAATGTATAAAGA